>JAIFKX010000040.1 GCA_020049335.1 Paludibacter sp.
GGCTTTACCGGAAGAAAAAACACGGTATGGATATGGTGGCACTAGAGTTGATAAAAAATCTACAACTCATTGATAAAGAGAATGAATATATTATTTTCGTAAAACCCGACGAAGATAATACCTGCATTCCGGCAGCGCCCAATTTTAAAATTGTAGAACTTGGCGGCGGTCCCTACCCAACTTGGGAGCAAATAGCATTACCACGAGCAGCTGCCGAGTATGGTTGCGATGTACTGCATTGCACCAGCAACACCGCTCCCATTTTTTGTAAAGTGCCACTAATAACCATTATTCACGATATTATTTACCTCGAAAGTATTAGTATTTTTAAAAAAGAAGCAAGATTATAACCACTGTTTCCGAATTTGAATGTAACCGAATGCGCAGTTTTATGGGCTTAGGCAATAATTTGGTAGCTGTGTATAATGGTGTAGGTGAACATTTTAAGAAAATTGAAGATTTCGATGTTCTAAAATTAGCCAAAGCAAAATACAAATACTTTCGAGGTATATAATATCGTCCAAATGTATTGAAAGCTTTTGCCGATTTCAATGCTACAAGTCAAACGAAATTCAAATTGGTAATGTTAGATTACGAGGAATCAGCTCTGATGCAGGTTTTGAACGAGATTGGCCATCCCGAAATCCGCAAAGACATTGTGATGACCGGTTACGTCCCGAATACTGAAATGCCTTCTATTATCAATCAATGTCAGGTATTTTTGTATCCTTCGCTTCGCGAAAGTTTTGGAATACCGATACTCGAAGGAATGGCTTGTGGTGTGCCCGTAATAACATCCAACACATCGTCGATGCCCGAAATTGCTGGAGATGCTGCCGCAATTGTTGACCCTACAAAACCCGACGAAATTGTTGCTGCCATTCAAAAAATACTTTCCGATGACAAATACAAACGAGAACTTTGCGAAAAAGGCATTCGGCAAGCAAAAAAATTCTCGTGGTACGCAATGGCCGAAAAATATTTGACTCTTTATAAGCAAATTTAAATATGAAACGCATAGCAATCCATACCATTACCGACTACGTAAACTATGGCAACCGCCTACAAAATTACGCAGCACAGGAAATTTTGAAATCACTTGGTTTTGAGGTTGAAAGTATTATCAACTACCCTACCAAACCAATTGAAAAGGGTTTAAAATTCACCTTACAACGAATTCAAAATGCGCTTAAACTTTCGCCCATCACATTGATTCAAAAAGGTTTAAAAAAAATAGTGGACCGCAAAAAACAGCCCATCTACCAAGCCTGTCAGCGTGCAAAAGCAACTTCATTCAAGGCATTTTCGGATAAATACATTACCGAAAGTGATTTTGTATTGACTCTAAATAACGTCCCTACCAATTTGAACGAACGCTATGATTTTTGTGTGGTAGGAAGCGACCAAATTTGGAATCCGAACATTCGATACGGTTCGCCACTCGATTTTTTATCGTACGTTTCGAAAGAAAAACGCATAGCATTAGCTCCCAGCATAGGTGTGTCGGTTATTCCAGAACAATACAAATCCATTTACAAACAATATCTGAGCGAAATGGCAGCACTTTCGGTGCGCGAAGAAAAAGGAGCTGAATTGATTCAGACCTTGTGTGGCAAGGAAGCCGAAGTGCTGGTTGACCCTACTTTAGCACTCACAAGCGAAGCATGGCTTAAAATAACCACCTCAGCCAAAAACAAGCCTAAAAACAAATTTTTGCTAACCTATTTTATTGGCGAAGTATCGCCGAAACGATTAAAGTTACTGCGCAAAATGGCCACCGAGAATCAGTTGGATTTGGTAATGATGAATAGTCTGCACGATACCGACCGTTATGCAGCCGACCCAGCAGAATTTTTGGATTATATTCGTTCGGCAGCTTTAGTTTGCACCGATTCGTTTCATTGTATCATTTTCTCAATGCACTTTAAACGACCCTTTGCCGTATTCGACCGCGAAGGCAAAAGTGCACCAATGAGCTCACGCATAGATACTTTACTCGGAAAATTTCATTTTGAAAACCGAAAACAACATTTGCTCGATAAAAATAATCAATACTTTCAAATAGATTTTAATCATGTTCCAAAAATTATGGAAATGGAAAGAAAGAAAGTGTTCAACTATTTGGAAAATGCGTTAAAAAAAATGGTGATATAAAAAACATCTCGCCCCAAGGCCCTAAAGGGGATGTGAAATAGTACCGTATGGCCTATCTTTAAGCCCCTTTAGGGGTTTGGGGCAGATTTAAATAAAAAAAAATGAAACTCAACCAATTAAAAACGGGTGCGCTCCTCTCCTATTTACTCATAGGGCTTAGCAGCTTTATATCAATACTTTACACTCCAATAATGTTACGTCTTTTGGGGCAAAGCGAGTATGGATTATACAGTTTGGTGGCATCGGTAGTGGCCTATTTGGGGTTATTTAATTTTGGTTTTGGCAGTGCCTATATCAAATATTTTTCGGTTTACAAAGCAACAAACGATAACGATGGACTTGCCCGACTGAATGGCATGTTTCTGATTATATTTTCGGCATTAGGCGCAGTGGCTGTGGCTGCTGGATTGGTTTTAGTGGTTAATTCCGATAGTGTTTTTGGCAACGAACTTACCGTAGTAGAATTGGCAAAAGCTAAAATTCTGATGGCAATTATGGTTGCCAATATTGCCATTACATTTCCAACTATTGTTTTCAATTCGTATATTAGTGCCAAAGAAAAATTTATTTTTCAAAAATCATTATTGATAATCAAAACAATAGCCAATCCATTGGTCATAATTCCTGTTTTATTAATGGGCTATGGTTCGGTAGGTATGGCATTAATTGTTACGGCATTGGGGTTGATAATTGAATTGATAAATATCTGGTTCTGCTACAAAAAAGCAGCTATTCAATTCATTTTTAGCAAATTTGACACTAAGCAGCTCAAAGAATTATTTATCTTTTCGTCGTTTATATTTATGAATTTAGTTGTCAATCAGATTAATTGGAATGTCGATAGATTTATAATCGGTTGGTATCGAGGAACAATCGAAGTTGCTGTTTATAGCATTGCCGCACAGCTAAATACCTATTTTCTAACATTTTCGACAGCCATATCCAATGTTTATATTCCGCGTGTAAACGAAATGGTCGCACGAAAATGTAGCAATTGGGAACTCACTGAGCTTTTTGGACGCTTAGGACGGTTGCAATTTATAGTCCTTGCATTGGTAATTGGATTGTTGGTGTTTTTTGGTATTCCGTTTATTACTTTATGGGCAGGACCAAACTACAGTCGCTCGTATTACATGGCTTTGCTACTAATTATCCCAGTAACAATTCCGTTGATTCAAAATCTCGGAATTGAAATTCAACGTGCCAAAAATCAACATAAATTTCGATCATGGGTCTATCTTTTTATTGCCGTTGGCAATATTTTTATTTCCATACCGCTAACAAAACTTTATGGTGGAATAGGTGCTGCTCTCGGAACATCCATTGCATTAACTATTGGTAATATTTTGATAATGAACTGGTATTATCACAAAAAAGTAGGTTTGGACATTGTGTATTTTAGCAAACAAATAGTGCAATTGCTTCCTGCAATGGTTATTTCTGGAATAATAGGCTATCTTTTTATGCACTTTTTTAATTTGCATTTTGTTCCAAATTTCATTCTTTTTGCTACACTTTTTATTGGCATTTACGGCATTTCAATTTGGTTTTTAGCTTTAAATCAATACGAAAAAGAATTAATAAAAAAACCTATTTTAAAATTAAAATCGAAACTAAAACACTGAAAATGAAAAAAGCTTTTCTACTACTAATCACATTACTTGTTGGACTATCTGCTTATGCCACACACAAAGTATATTTGATTCATGGTTATGGTGGTTTGGGAATTGAAATGGAAAAAATACAGAAATCGATTCAAAAGGAAGGATATTCAACCGAAATTTATGTTTATAAAAGTTTAATTGATGATGTAGATTCTGTCAGTAAAAATTTAATTCAAACCATACAAATAGAAAAACTGGATACAATTTCGTTTATAACGCACTCTATGGGCGCATTGGTAGTTCGTTCCATGTACGAAAAATTAGATTCGTTAGTAGGATTTCCAATTGTTCATCGTATAGTAATGATAGCTCCACCAAACAATGGATCGCCTGTGGCAGATTTTTTTTCGCAGTTTAAATTTGTAAAATATATTGTTGGACCCAATATTAATAACCTGACTACAAACAAGATAACAGGAGCTGCAAAATATCCAATTCCAACCTGTGAGGTTGGATTGATTGCTGGAAGTTTTGGAGGTAAAAGAGGTTTTAATGTGTTTATAAATTCGGATAACGATGGTGTTTTAATACCCGAAAACACAAAAATGGGAATTGAAAAAGACGTAGTTTTTGTTAAAACGTGGCATGTGGGTTTGTTGTTTAATAAAAAGGTTATCAAGTATGTAACTAATTTTTTAAAGCATGGAAGATTTAAAATTGAGAAAAAATAATACGAACATTTTTAAATGAAACAAATATGATGAGTACCCTAAAAAACAAAATTAAAAGTCTTATGCCGAGGCGATTAAATTACTGGTATTATTTGTATACAGCAAAAAAAGCCGTAAATTTCGATATTCGAAGGCGTGTATACGACAAAGTGTACAATAATTCATCAGCCGAAAAAGTGAAGCGCGATTTAACGCTTCAATATCATATTGTAGAAAAAGGACTTACCATGCCCGTTCCACGTCCGGGCTTTGGAAGATTAGTGGTTCTCGACTTGTGTCGCGTGGTATTACGCTACGAAAGTATGAAACTTCCATTCGACGAATTAGAATTTTCGCAATCGGTAACTGTACTCAAAGAATATGCTGCTTTTCACAACGAAATTGGTTTTAAATTGGATAAAGAATTGGCTGACAGCTTAGCAAAAATTGTTTATCGTTTTGACAATGTGCATGGCACCAACCAAATGGAAGTAACTGAAAAGAAATACTTTGAGTCTGTCAATGCTCCTTTCGATGCATTTTGTATGTCGCGCTATTCAGTTCGCAGCTATACCGACAAAGAAATTCCATTGAATGTATTGCACAATTGTATCGATTTGGCTCAAAAGTCGCCTTCATTTTGCAACCGCCAGCCTACTCGTGTACATATTGTAAAATCTCCACAGAAAAAAGAAGCTATTTTAGCCATTCAAAATGGAAATCGCGGCTTTGGACATCTTGCTGAAACGCTACTTGTGTTAACTTCCGTTATTTCGGTTACAAAAGACATTCACGAACGGAACGAAAACCACTTAAATGGTGGATTATTTGGAATGACGCTGCTTAATGCACTACATTTCAATCGTATAGCAGCTTGTTCGCTCAACTGGGCCGTGGATAATGAACGCGACGAAAAAATACGAAAGTTGCTTAATGTACCCGAAAATGAAGTTGTTCTATTGGTTATTTCGTGTGGTTATCCACCCGAAAATTTCAAAATTGCCTCATCGCCACGCAAAAAAGCTGTCGAAATTACTACGGAACATGTTGGGTAATTGGTTGATTGGTTGATTGGTTAATTGGTTCATCAGTTAATTCGTTCATTGGTTAATTGGTTAATTGGTTAATTGGTTCATCAGTTAATTCGTTCATTGGTTAATTCGTTTATCGGTTAATTCGTTAATTGGTTAATTTCAAACAATTATAAACCAATCACAGATGAACCAATCACAGATGAACCAATCACAGATGAACTAATCACAGATGAACTAATCACAGATAAACTAATCACAGATGAACTAATCACAGATGAACTAATCACAGATGAACTAATCACAGATGAACTAATCACAGATGAACTAATCACAGATGAACTAATCACAGATGA
>JAIFKX010000081.1 GCA_020049335.1 Paludibacter sp.
AAAGAAAGTGCTTTGTCGACCGAATTTATATCCATTGGCACAAAAGTAATTGATTATGAGTTTATTTTGCGCAAATTAGTGATTTTGAAATGAACCACAAAAGAACACAAAAGATACACAAAAGTTTTTTTTTAATATAAAATTTTATTTTGCTTCGTTTTGTGGTTGAATGATTAAATATTTGAATGATACGTTTATAGTGATTTTTTTGGTCGTTAATAACAACAAATAAAATAATATTATGAGAGGAAAAGAATTATTACAGCAAGCTTTTGCATTAAAAGAAACCGACCGTACGCCATGGGTACCTTTTGTGGGAGTACATGCTGCTTCGTTGCTGGGTGTAACTGCCGAGGAGTATTTAAAATCGGATAAATTGATTGTCGAAGGCGTTTCGAAAGCCATCGAACTCTACAATCCCGATGGAATACCTATTGTGTTCGATTTGCAGCTTGAGGCCGAATGTATGGGCTGTGGCTTGGTTTGGGCCGACGAAAATCCACCTTCAGTACACTCGCATCCATTAATGGAAGGAGTTGAATTGAAAGATTTGAAAATTCCGACAATCAACGATGGCCGCATTCCGGTGGTGCTCGAAGCTACCCGTCAGCTGCGTGCTAAATATCCCGATTTAGCGCTTTATGGCCTGATTACCGGACCATTTACATTAGGCTTGCACTTGTTGGGTACCGAAATATTTATGAAAATGTTTATGGACGAACAGTATGTGCACGACCTGATGGCATTTTGTACCCGCGTTTGTAATACCATGACAGACTATTACAAATCAGCCGGTTGCGATGTAGTAGCGGTGGTCGATCCTATGACTTCGCAAATTGGCCCCGACCAGTTCGAGCAATTTGTAACGCAGTATTGCACCGAAGTTTTTGCCCATATCAAAGCGCAGGAAATGTATTCGAGCTTTTTTGTGTGCGGACAAGCGCAGCACAATATTGAGGTAATGTGCGCCTGCAAGCCCGATAATATTTCTATCGACGAAAATATCCCGTTGGAATATGTGAAAGATATTTGCTTGAAAAACGGCATTAGCTTTGGCGGAAATCTTTTACTTACAGTAGCATTGCTTATGGGAACAACCGAAGATTGCGAACGCAATGCGGTGGATTGTATGGATATTGGTGGCAACAAAGGCTTTATTCTGGCGCCGGGTTGCGATTTGGCATACTCTACACCAAAGGAAAATTTGTTGGCTATAACCAATTTAATAACCGACGATTATCGCCGCGATGTGGTGCGCGCTCTCGAAGCCAAAGTTACGAATGTAACGCCTATCGACAAAGCAGTTTATGGCAGTTCGCCCAAAGTTATTATGGATGTTATATGCTCGAGGCTGTGAAGCGCGCTTGCGAACCTTTTGGCGACAAAGTTCAGTTTATAGAGCGCTCTATTAAAACCAACGAAGGCATTGAGTTTATGACGGCAATTGGAGCTTCGAATATTCCAACGTTGTGTATCGATGGCGAAATAACCTTTGTGTCGAACATTCCGCCGGTAAACGACATAAAAGCAGCTATCGAAAAGCGATTAAACGAGAAATAAATAAACTATTGAAAGAATTGAAAATAGCTTAATGCGCATTCGTGCGCTATTGGCAGCAGGATAACATGTTCTAAACGCAAAACATCACCAAATTAAAAAATAATTTGGTGATGTTTTATAAAAATGAACTATCAGCATTTAGCGTATCACAAGTTTATAACTTTCGTTTCCGCTTTTCACAATATAAACGCCTTTATTTAAATGAATATTAAAGTTCTGCCGATTATTGTTTGAGACATTCAGATTTAAAAGCTGCGTTCCGCTCAACGAATACAAGTCAATTTTTTCAGCTTTACAATTCGTTGCTGTAAGTACCCGATTAGCATAAGTAAATGTTGAAACTTCTTTTACATTACCCAAAGCAGTGGGAGTTGAAACAGGTAAATAAGCACCATCAGTAACTTTCACACTCTCAATTTCCATATCGGCAGCACCATTGTAAAAGTTTTTGCCAACAACGAGTCCATGAATTGTTTCAACCTCGGTCAAAGTCAGTTTATCAATTTGAAAATCGTGAGCTGAATTTTTTCTAAAAACTAAATAATACTGTGTAGTAGCATCAACAGTAGCGGGTGCTTGAAATACTAAAGGAAAATCGGTTTTTGCGGTATAAGGGGCTGTGCCACTTGCTGAGTTTAAAGCAAACGTCGAAAGTACAACTCCAGCTCCGGTTGCAGTATTGTCAGCACTCGAATTAATTGCCACGTTGAATTTTGGATATACATTAGATGCTAAGGCTGAACCGTGGTAGCAATAATCAAATTTTAGTACATATTGTTTGCCAGCTACCAATTTGCCAATTGGGATTGGCAATGCATAATAAGTAGCTGCTCCACTAAACTGAAAATAAAAGCTCTTTGAGCCTTCGAGATTTGAAATCTGACTGCCACTTGCCAATACTCTTGGGTTGCCTGCACCACCTAAGGTTATGTCCGATAACCAGCCGGTAGGTGCTTCATCAGCCGCATTGCTTTCGAAGCCGGCATTTGAACTTGCAAATATATTTGCTGCAGAATAAATTCCGGTTCCATTCACACTACTATTTTCAGTGGCTTGTTGAATGTCAGCACCAACATTACGCAATTCCATATCATCGAAATAGATAACCGATTTATTTGTTGAGTTGTATAAAGTTACATCTAATGTCGACACACCAGCTGGTACTACAAATGGAAATGATCCGTATTTCCAACCGGCAGCGCCATTACTGTTAATAGTTGTACTGGCTACGCTTGTTGATCCGTTGTATACTCGAAGGTAAATATTAACATTGTTTGTAGCAGAAGCCGACGAAGTATGATAATAAAAAGACAGATTGTAAATGTTTTTTTCAACCACACTTACTGGGCATTTAAAAGCAAGAGAACCTGGTGTTGACACACTCACTTTTGCAAACTGAGACCCTGTACGAGGTAAAACAGTAGCTGCATCGTATGTGGATGAAGTGACTACCGACATTCCACCGCCAACTGAGTATTTTGTCCAATAAGCAGGAATTGCACCTACTGTTCCTTCTTCAAAACCTCCATTATCGAGAATATTTCTTGTAACACTCGCTTTCGTAATTGGCGATGCATTTATTGGTGTTGCCGCATTGTTTTTATAAATGTTTAAAGCATCGTTGTACATTACATAGCGCAAAGTGGTGAAAGTGGTGTTGTCGTTAGCCGCAATAGAACTTCCTGTCGAAAAAATGTTTGTAAAATCCACAATGGCAGTAGGGCTACACGACACACGGAAACCTTGTCCGGCAGCATTCACCGCTTCCACATCCAATCCACGGCTGGCACTGCTGTTTACTTTTGCTTTCACTTCGATAGTGTAATCGCCGGCAGGATTGAAATCGGCTTTTTTGTAAAAATCGTAACCATTAGTCGTTACATTAATCACTTTGGATGTGCTGAGCAGATTGGTTACTGTCGACAAATCGCTTTTGGTTTGTGCATTTGCTGTAAACATAGTAGCAAAAGCAGCTAAGTAGAGTAAATTGTTTTTCATTGTACTTAAATTATTTAATTAAACATTGAATGCAAATGTACAATGTATAAAAATGGCAGGCGTTGAAGATTTACTCAAAATTGTTTGAAAATTGCGCTGAATGAATTTTAGGGTGTGCTTTTGATATTAAATACCGAAGACGATTTATTCCCTTTTACATCGCGGCATTGAAGATAATATACATTTTCATCGAGTTTGCTCGTTCCAATGTGAGTTTTGTATTGCCAGCTAATGGTCTGTGACATTTTTTGACCCGATGACGAAAAAACAGTAAGCGTGAAGGGTGCTGTAAAATCGGATGAAATTTCAATATTTAGCTTGTCGGATGCAGGTACAGGGTAAAGCTTAATATTCAATGTGTCAGCTTTTGGCAAAGTATTGTAGATTAAACCATTGTATTCGCTGATTACCTGCACGCAATCGCCAAGATTGTAAAAATCGACCACTACAAAGTTGGGGAATTTGCTTACTTTCGTTTCGCTACCTTTGATGCGTTCGGATATAAAACTGTATTCGTTTGCCTCTTTTGCTGCACTACGGCTGCCCAAACCAAGGGTTTTGGTAACTACAAAATGATTCAGAATAAAGAACGGATTTTCGGCTTTTCCCCGATTGAAAGTATAACTAAAATCATTTTTATCGTTTACTTCGAACGATGTTTCGACCGCGTATTTCCATACATAATGGTACCACTGCTGCGAAATTGAGGCATCGTTTTTATCCGAAAAAACAACCAACCGCTTACCCAAAGCAATCATTTCTGCTATGGTTGGCCATGAAGTATCGGTTTTTTTTGTGTATAAATAATCGTACAAGGCGGCTGTTTTAAGATCTGTTTCGATATTATTGGCCGTTGTGTAACATTCCAGAATCAAGGTAATTACTTCGTTCGGATTATTGTCTAAAAACTGCTTAATCTGTTTCAAATCGTCCACAAAGCGTTTTTTGCCTAATGCCTGAAAACTGTGGTATTCATATCTCTCAGCCCCAATTTCATACACATCGAGCATAAAAGCCCTTACACCGTCAACCATTTGCCGCGTTAGTGAATAATCCTGATTGGGGTACACAAAATTTTCCTCGGCATTGTTAAAAGCATTGTGAGTAGTCAGAAAAGCAATTTCATCATAGTTTTTTGCCATTAGTCCCCCAGAAACATTGGATTGTGCATTTATATACTGATTGAAAAAGAATACAACGCAAAATGCCAACAAAACTATCTCAAATATTCTGAAAATCAATTTTTTAATGCATTCCATGTGCTGTCATATTCTTTGCAATTTTATGCTTAGTTTTTTTTTATTATAGTTGGAAGTTTAAGTTTTCAACTATAATTCTTAATTGCAGTAACTGTCCCCCTCTCCTCAAGGAGAGGGGTTAGGGGTGAGGTCTATTTAATTCTTAAAAGCCTTATCTTTCGGAAATTCGCCTTCGTTCCAAGCACGCTTCGAAGTCCAGTCCTGTGGCTCCGAAGTCCAAAAACTATGATTGGCGGGCAAGCCCAAAGGTAAAAACACAAAGGAGGTAAGGTATAAACTGCCATTATTGGTGTACACATCGGCAATATTAGGTTGATGGCCTGTGAAACCTAACTGAAGAAAACCTTTGTCGTTGAAGTTTCGGGGCGAAGCAAACATGCGCTTCATAACAGTTGTAAGTGCATTACGCACCTGACCTTCGGGTAAGTCGGCAGGTAATTTTTCGCGCCACGCGAGCAGCGAAAGTGGCTGAAAAACAGCCATTCGGTACGTAATGGAGCGACCAAAAACAGGAAAAGTGCCCTCGGGCGATACAAATCGCTCCAAAATTTGGGCGTGTCGCTGCATACGCTTCAATGCTACATCGAAACGCTCAGGTGTTATGCGTTTTTTAGCCAGCATAACTTCCAAAATTTCTACATACATGGGTTGAATAACAAAACTATTGTAGTAATCGAAAGCAAAATGTTCGCCATCCGAGTACCAACCATCGCCCACATACCATTCTTCTGTTTTACGGAGCGACATTTGAATACGATACATATCGAACTCGGCATTTACCGAATACAAAAAAGTTTCGATCATACCACAAAAAAGCAGCCAGTTGGAATAGGCAGGGTCAAAACGGCGAAGTTTCTGAAAATTAATAATATAACGTTGTTTTGTGATGGAGTCGAGCGGTTCCCAAAGTGCTTTTGGAGCACGCAAAAAACTGTTGGCTAAAAAAGCTGCATCTACCAATGCCTGACCGTGTTTGTCCCAGAGCAAGCAATCTGGACTTTCGGGGTCAACGGCATGTTTGTAGCTTTTCAATGCCCATTCGCGTAGTTGTTGGCGTTGTTTCGATTCGGGAGTATCGTCGTTGGGCAATGCCAACCAAGGCGCCAACCCCGACATTAATCGACCGAAACATTCCATATAAGTAACTTTCTGGTTGCGACCATCCCAGTTTGGACTCAACTCCACCTGCATATTTTTTTGCAGTTCGCCTTTGCTCATATTGCTAAGCACTGGTTCGGCTAATTTCCATGCCTGATTTACCCAATACGCACGGTCGGTTTCGGTTTTCGCAACTTCGGCTTTTTTAGCTTTTTTGCTCAAAGCAGACACCTGTATAGGCAATAAAGTAACTGCAAACAATACTACAACTAAGTTTGTAATTTTTAAAATACGCATAATATTTATAATAAGATTTGTTGCAAAGATAATTAATTCTACTTTGACAGATTATATTTTTTAGATAAAAATAAATAAAACGATAGTAACTTCAAGTCCCCTTCAGGGTATTTAGGGGCAGTTAAAATTCAATTCTTTACTGCCCCAAGCCCCTATAAAGGGGCATAGCCGTCAAGCTAATTCTGCATATTTCCGCCCCAAGCCCCTAAAGGGGATGTGGATTACTATCGTCTCTGAAATTATCTACAATTTACTTTATAAACTGTCAAAGTATAATTAAAATTGAAACAAACGAGCTAAATTGTCAGAAAGATGCAGGCTGCCAACTATCACACCATTTTATAACAGGTACTTCGTTTTCGAAACTGATTGGAAGCCAAATATACCGTCCATCGCTTGGCGTTTTGGGTGTCCAGCGGTCGGCCATAAAAACATAAAAATCTGCTTTGTTGTGTATTTTTTGAATAAATGTACCTTGCGATTGAAAAGTCAGTTCGGCAT
>JAIFKX010000319.1 GCA_020049335.1 Paludibacter sp.
TTGAATGCATTAATTGGCAAACCTATTTATTTGGTTTCGGCGGCTCGTGGTGGCGCTTCCAATGGTGTAAAAGCCGAACTTTCGCCTTACGGTACTTGGGACGATACCGGCAACCTGCAAATTTTCAATAGTGCAGTAAGCAAAGTGAATAATGCCATACAGGCCACCGGACTTGCACTTTCGGGTATTATTTGGATACAAGGTGAAAGAGATGCCAATGCCATTCGAACTTTGAATCAAACCGAAGCTGAATACAAAGCGGCATTAGAAAGAGTGATTGCTCGCTTTCGTGCCCAGTTTGGACCCAAACTGCCCTTTTATATTGTGCTCACCGGATTGCAAGGCGTTGTAAATAATGGAGTTGCTGTGGCTACCTCCACAGATGCAAACTATGCAGTAAGGCGTATTCAGATGGAGGTTGCAAAAAACACACCCAATGTTTTTGTGGCATTTACTTCAACCGATACAACCACAACTGTACATTATACACAGCCGGCCTACAATCAGATTGGAGATTCGGTAGCACGTTTTGTATCTACTATTCAGTACGATACAATTGCCAAAATTGAACCAATACCTACACCTAATAGCGCAAACCTGCAAATTATTGTTGATAATACCGATGCGGGTTGTACTTATGATACGCCTTGGGCAATAAGCACTTATACTACAGGTTTTTATGGTTTAAATTACGCTCAGGATGGCAGCTCGTCGGCTAATCCCGGTAAATGGGCCAAATGGACTCCAACCATTTCTGAGGCCGGAAATTATCGTGTTTTTATGCAATATGCCGGTGGTTCAGGTCGTCCAACAGCAGCACCAGTTCAAATTCAACACGCCAATGGAATTGCAAACTTAACCATCGACCAATCGGTAAATGGAGGAAAGTGGAATTATTTAGGCATGTACAATTTTGCATCCGGCACTTCAGGGTATGTGAAATTACTTGCCGATGCGGTTGGTTCAACCATTGCCGATGCGGTTTTATTCGAACAAATAATTGGCCTTACTAATAATAAAAATACATTAGCTGCCGAAAAAGGTTTTGATGTTATTTCCATTCCTTCAACACATCAAATTCAAACGGCTTTTAATCTCCAACAAACCTCAATGGTCTCATTGAAAGTGTACAATACAGCAGGGCAGCTAATCAATATTTTGCTTAATGATAAAAAAGTACAAGCTGGTGCTCAACAAGTTTCATTAACTACTTCCGGCTTGCAAAAAGGAATTTATATTGTAGTTTGTAAAATTGACGGATTTATAAATGGCGCAAAAAAAATAACCAGAACCATATTACTTTACTACATTTGCAATATAAAACAAAACTACATATTGTGTAATTCCAACTATTTATTTTGACTCAATGTTTAAATCTAAAAAAGTCTTTTTCGTTTCCTTTCTCTTCCTTTTCATAATACCATGTAATGCGAAAAATAAGATAGTTATTGATAAAGCGGCAATTGCTCAAAACCTACGCTTGGTAACTAAAACTACTACTGGCTTGGGTGTACCTGCTTCAAACCGAATGATTTGGGACAGTATTGCTAAATTAGAGTTTGCAAAAGATGTGATTATTGCTGCCGAAACCTATTTAATAAATCCTTTTCCGATATGGAACGATAGTGTTTATAAAATATACTATAAAACAGGTGTGCGCGATCAATCTGATGCCATGATGCGTTCGCGACAGGTTTTGCTACCTACACTTGTATTTGCCGAGTGTATCGAAAACAAAGGGCGTTTTATTCCAATAATTGAAAACGTTTTAGTTAGTTTTTGTAATCAACCGTCATGGACATTGGCTGCACACGATTGGTATTTGGATAACTTCAAAGGAAAATATGGCGTAGATTTACATGCAGCTTCGGTTGCCAATCAGTTTGGACAAACATTACATTTGTTAGGTCATAAAGTGAACCCAAAAGTAAAAAAACTTGCCATTCAAAACCTGGAGAAACGCATTTTTAATCCTGTAATTAAATCACTTGCAAATCCGGGTGGACAGCAATTTTGGCTCAACATAACAAATAATTGGAATGCTGTGTGCGTATCAGGCGTTACAGCTGCTGCTTTAGCCACACAAACCGATTTGAAAAAGCGAGCTTTCTTTGTGACTTTTGGTCAACAACTTATCACTAAATTTATTGATGGTTTTTTGGATGATGGCTATTGTGTGGAAGGTATAGGCTATTACTCCTACGGATTTGGTAATTTTCTTTTGCTTCGAGAAACATTAATGAATGCAACAAGCGGCAAGATTGATTTATTGAATAATACAAAGGTGTCCAAAATGGCTGGTTATCCATTAAAAAGCGAAATAATGAATGGCCTATATCCTGCCATTGCCGACTGCAGATCAAAAACTGAACCCGCCGAATGGATTATGCATCATTTGCGAAAAAATTACAGCTGGGAAATTAACTCTTATGCGACTACCCCGAGCATTACACGAGTTGATTTGCTGTCGGATTTAATTCAGTTATTTGGAAATAATTCCAGACTGAAACATTTTTCAAAAGTTGAAACATCCAATTCTATCCGTTCATTTTTTCCTGAAATTGGTTTATTATATTCCCGCCCACTCAAACAATCCGGAAAACATCAATCAGGTATAGCCATAATGGGTGGAAACAATGGTTTTTCGCACAATCACAACGATTTAGGAACTTATAACATTGTGCTTGGCGACGTATTAATGATGGGCGATATGGGCGGTCCTACGGCTTATACAAGCAAGACATTTTCAAACGAGCGCTATTCGCTGTATAAGTCGTTTGCATCTTTTGGGCATCCGGTACCTTTGGTTGATGGTGTTGAGCAACATGAGTCGTTGCAAGCAAAGGGCATGGTTGTCGATACCCTTTTTACCGATGCTGTCGATAGAATTGTTTACGATTTAAAATCGGGCTACAAAACAGATAAGTTAACGCAACTTACGCGTAGCATGAATTACGAACGCAAAGATACAACGGTAATAACAGTAACTGATGTTTTTAAAGCAATATCACCTATCGCTTTCGAAACAGCTTTAACAACACGAGAACAAGTGAAAATCGTAGATGATAAGATCTTTATTTATACCAACAATAAAAAACTTGAAGTAAAAATAGAAAGTAGTGCCCCTTACACAATTTCACAAACTCAAATAGCAGATTATGGTATGGTGGCTTTTACGCGTATTGCAATATCATTTACAAACAAAGTGAACGAAGGAGAAATTGCACTTCGATATAAAACGATACAACTTTAGCAATGTAATTTGATTTTATGACAACTACTATTGAATATCGCCATAAAAGGTTGTTACAGATTTTTTAGGAATAATGTATTCGTCGCCTACCGAAAATGTATCGGTCTTTTTAAGATTATTTGCCGATGAAGTTTCAAAAGCAGTCAGCTTTTTAATTTTTAAATTACTGATTTTAAATTCAAGCGGTACTTCTTTATCAGACATATTAATGGCTACAATGGTTATTTTCTTGTTTTTCAAGTCTTTGTAAGCCGAAAGCATCAATGCTTTGGTTTGATTTTCGATAGTAGGATTATTGCTCAGAGCAGACTCCACACGAACTGCTCCGGGACGAACAAACCGCGAGAAATTTCCAAATGCCCAGGTTAGTTTGGTGTCGGTTACTCGTTTTGTGTTTTCGTTGGCTACCAACAATCCATCATTATAATTGTAATGCGAAACAGCTAACCACCAATGCCATGCCGAAACATTGCCTTTTACAATGTCCAGATGCATCTGACGTGCAACATACAAACCCAAATTAATTGATGTATCACGTGGCACTGATGCTATTCCTTCATTTCCGCCCATAATACAGTATTCTGTTTGCCAAAACTTCAAATTGGGATGTTTGCTCAAATGCTTATTTACACTGTCGCGTTTTGCAAGCATCAGCTTTAATGGCCAGTTTAAAAAATAGGCATGAGCCGTAACAATGGGTGCTACAGTAGGTAAATTGCCAATCTGATTCTGACCATCGCCCCAAAACTCACTAATCTGATTACCACATTCGCTAGCAATATTATTGAATAAATAATCGTAGCTACCCGCTTCGGGTATAAGAATTTTTGTTTGTAATGATTTGGTTTGTATCGATTTATCCAATAATCGAACAATGTCGGAAAATTCGTTATTTTTCATGTGAATGCCTTCCTGTCCACCCATCCACACCCACTGTGGTTCAACAACCGGGCTAATATAATCAAAAGCAACAGAAGTTTTTTGCTTCAATCCTTTTAGTACTTCGGTTAAATAATCGGCAAATAACGGAAATTTTGATGCCTCCATGTTTACTTCGTTCCGAACCGAGCTGTTTGCTTTGCCATTTTTAGTAAGGTAGATTGGTGGCGAGTTCACAAAAGCCACATATTGCTCTACATTATATTCATTGGCTTTTTGCAAAAACCATACTTGTCCTGCCTGTTTATTAAAATCGTAAGTGCCATCGGCATTCATAAAGCTCTCCACGCGTCGATACTTGTCGGGAATATTGCTCTCTTCACCTTGTTCGGCACTACCTGCACCAATATTAAACCGCCACAACGAAAGACCAATGCCTTCAGGATTTCCATCTACATCAAAATCTTTACTAAACAAAGTTTTAGCTGCAAAATTACGGGCAGTATCGTTCCACAATCCAACATGCTGAATAGTCCAACAGTCGGATGCGCCAAAGTTGTCGATGGTTTGATAGGTAATATCACCATCAATACTTACAGTTATTGTTGGTTCGTTTGATGTTGGGCCACACGCATTATTTATAAAAATGAGTGAAATTACAAAAAGATATACTACGAAAGTTCTCATAAGAAAATTATTAATAGTGCAAACGATGCGTTTCCTGACATAATTACAACATTACAAAAATAGATTTATTAAATCTATAAAACTTTAGACAATGTAACATTCAGTATTAAACATATTTCATTTGCTAATTGTGTTATTTTATAATAAAAAAATATTTGATATATGTTGTTGATTTATAAATATATATGTAAATTCATCTTTTTATGCTCAGTCCATCATACTTTCAAAGTCGTTTTTTGGTTGCGTTATGCCGTGCTTTTTATGAATATATTCTTTAGGCGACATACCGTAGAAACTGGAGAAACAAGTAGAGAAATAAGCCGGTGAATTAAAGCCACAATCATAGGCCACTTCGGATATGTTCAGGTTGTTGGCATCCAGTAATGTTATGGCATGTTTTAAACGCACTCTGCGTATAAACTCACTACTCGAACAGTCCACAATAGCTTTGAGCTTTCGATACAAATGCACCCTGCTGATATTCAAATGGTCGGCTAGAACCTCGCCATTTAGTTCGGCATTAGTTATGTTTAAGCGTATAAAATCAATAGCTTTGGTAATGAGCACATCGTCTATGCTTAACACTTTTAGTTCAGGTTCACTTATCGTAAAATTTTTTCCAAACACTTTTCGCATTTCTTCTTTTTTACGCAATAGCGAATACATTTTTGTGCGTAAATATTTTACACTGAAAGGTTTAATTACATAGTCGTCGGCGCCATATTCTATACCTTCAATTTTGTTTTCGATGGATGATTTTGCAGTAAGTAAAATTAGTGGAATATGGCTGGTGTTAATGTCTTTTTTAAACGCTTCGCAAAACTGAATTCCATTCATGCGCGGCATCATTATATCGCTCAACACAATGTCAATGTGTTTATCTTTGGATAACAATAGCGCTTCTTCTCCATTTTCGGCTTCCATAATTTTAAATTCACTACTAAACTCATTCACCAAAAACTGCCTTACATCGGTATCATCTTCAACAACCAATAATGTATACGTTACTTTTTCATAAGCCGACTGATGAATTTTATGGAGTTCTTCGGCCTGCGATTCAAGCACTTCATCAATTTCACTTATATTGTCGAAAATAGCCTCGTTTGTAATTTCAGATGGCGTTTCGGGCAATGAGTTGCTATTTTGCTGATTGTAGGGCAAAATAACCGTAAACTTACAACCTTTGTTTTCTTCACTTTCGACCGTAATTTTCCCTTTGTGCAATTCTACCAACGATTTTACAAGATACAATCCAATGCCCGAACCCGGCTCAGTATATTGGTGGTCGGTTTTGGCCTGATAAAAAAGCTCGAAAATTCGGTTTTTATGAACGGCATTCAACCCAATTCCATTATCCGACACTTCAATTATTATACTCTCGTTTGCCTCATCGTTTTCTACGGTCAGTGTTACTTCGCCACCCTCATGCGAAAATTTCAGCGCATTGGATAACAGGTTTACTATGGTTTTTTCGATAACTTCCTTATCAATATAAACCGAAAAATTATCGGATTGATGATTGAAAATCATATCGATATTCTTGTCCTTACTCAATACGCTGAATGAGTTAAACAATTCGTGCGTAAACTGAATTACATCTACTTTCTCATAATGCAATTCTATATTTTCTTTGTCTAATTTCCTGAAATCCAGCACTTCGTTCACCAATCGAAGCAGCCTGTTCGAGTTTTTGCGCATCAAGTCGAGCAGGTATTTTTTCTCAGGGTCGGTTTCGTGTTCTAAAATTTTGGACAAAGGGCTTAAAATAAGCGTAATAGGTGTTCGGAACTCATGTGATATGTTGGTGAAAAATTGCAACTTAGCATTGTTCACTTCGTTGGTTTTTTCGCGTTCAATTTCCTTTAACCGTAAGTTGTTTATACGACGTAAGCGGGCAATTGTATATTTCCACAGTCCCCAAA
>JAIFKX010000121.1 GCA_020049335.1 Paludibacter sp.
ATACGAAAAAATATACCAATCTTGTTTTTGTGGGTGTCGAAACTGTAGGTGCTAATTTAATTAACGCCACCGCTATGACGCATTTACACCTCGATGTTTGGACGCCTGATGTTACTACATTTAAAGTGAAATTAGTAGATTTTGGTGCTAATGCCGTGTGGAATGGAGCTAATCAGGTTGATGATGTGGAGCACGAAATTACGTTAAGCCCTACAACGTCTACCTGGAATAACTACAATATTCCATTGTCCGATTTTACAGGATTAACCACGCGCGCTCATTTAGCTCAATACATTTTCTCGGGAGCTCCAACAGGCAAAGTATATGTCGACAATATGTATTTTTACGATGGCACCGCTACTGCTACTACCAATGTAACTGAAAACAATATACGAACTTATCCAAATCCGGCTACAAATTCGATAACTATTAGCGCTCAAAGCGAAATTGCAACTATTAAAATTACAAACTTAGTAGGTCAAAATAGTATTTCTGAAAGTGTAAACGGAAATTCGAAAGTTATCAATTTATCAAACTTGGCAGCCGGAAACTATATTTTAGTTGCTAAAATGAAAAATGGACAAACTTCTACTCAGAAATTCTCAAAATTATAAATCTATTTTTTCAAAGTACGTAGTGAAATCTTCACTGCGTACTTTATATTTTTTGTTTTATTCCTCAAAAATATTCTGACATTTATGAAAATAGTTGTAAAAACAAATATAAAAGTAATGCTTACACTCGTAGCATTGTTAGTATGTACACAGTTTGCAAATGCCACTAAGCAGGTTGATCCATCAACCCCACCTACTACCCCACCGGTTTTGCCCGTAGGTAAAGTTGTTTCTGTATTTAGCGATGCTTACACACAGATACCCGGATTTACAAATTTTAGTCCATCGTGGCAACAGTCCACCCAACAATCTATCATTCAGGTAGGTACAAACAATGTAATGAAATATGCTAATTTCAATTATCAGGGTATTGAATTGGGAAGTGATATTAATGCACAAGACATGAAATATTTGCATGTCGATTTATATTCCGACGATCAGACTTCGGTAAATTTATTTTGCATAAGCAGAATTTCGGGCGAAAAGAAGAAAACTTTAGCGCTTACGCTTGGTCAGTGGAATGAATTCAACATACCAATCTCGGACTTTACGAGTCAAGGTTTACAAGCTCATGACATTTATCAATTTAAACTTGATGGGGGCAATAGCAGTGGAAAAACATTTTATTTAGCCAATCTATATTTTTGGACAGATGCTGCAAATGATACGCAAGCACCAACCGCTTTAACAGCTTCGAAAGGAATAGTTACAGGCGATGGCGTTTACTTAAATTTGAATGCAACCGATAATTCGGGCGTCGTTTTTTTCGAAATAACATACAATGCTATTGTTGTAAAAACATCTTCTTCGTCGGCTGTTACAAAGCAAATAAAAATTGAAAATTTAACCGCTGGTACTGATTATAGTTTCTCAATTATTGCTAAAGACCGTTCAGGCAACACTTTAACCAACCCTGTTGTAGTAACTGCAACTACTTTAGCACCAATGCCGGCAGCTCCGGTTCCAACTATCGAAGCTTCGAAAGTTATTTCGGTTTACAGCGATTCGTACACAAACATTATGGGCCCGAACTATTGGGAAGATTGGTATAAAAACAAATTTTCGACCGTTATGCTTGGAGGAAACAACACAACACTTAAAAACTCAGCTGAATGTTGTTTTGGTACAAGCTTTACCACCCCTACTATTGACATTACCGGAATGACAAAATTGCATTTGGATGTATATCCCGAAACCAATACAGCTATGAAATTTGGCATGTATGTAAATGATTTTGGGGATGTAAACAAGGCTTTAACTTTAATCACCGGACAATGGAATCAAATTGATTTGTCGTTGGCCGAACTTAAAACATTGTTTCCTGCAGCCGATTTCAGAAAAGTAAAACAAATTAGTTTTCAAAATGTATTGGGTACATTTTATTTAGATAATCTGTTTTTTTACAACGATGCATTCAATTCAGTTAATAATCCTTCAGTTAGCGATATTCAGGTTTTTCCGAATCCAATGAATGATAGGTTGCAAATTAAATCTAATTCGAATATCAAAACTATTGAAATTCGCAATTTGATGGGTCAGTTGGTCAAAACTTCTACTTTAAATAGTGTAGAGCAAGTTATTGAAATTGCTGATTTGCCTCCGGCAAATTATGTAGTTGTAATTACATTGGCAAACGGACAGTTATCGAACCATAAAGTTATCAAATTATAAGTTTTTAATCCTACAACAGTATTTACCGAGAGTGAAATCTTTGTAAATACTGTTGTAAATCTCTTTTTTGGAAATGAAAAAAAATCTACTGCTCTATTTTCTATTCGTATCAACTTTATACTCAATAGCTCAGGAATACAAATTAGTATGGGAGGATAATTTTGAAAACCCTGTGTTGAACGAAACGCAACACTGGACTATTGAAGTGAATGGAAATGGTGGTGGAAATAATGAATTGCAGTATTATCGTCGCGAAAATATAGCAATAGAAAAACACCCAAATGGTGATGGTTGCCTTGTAATTAGTGCAAAAAAGGAAAATTTCAATAACAAATTAGTAACTTCGGGCAGGTTAGTTACACTGCAAAAAGTGTTAGCAAAATATGGAAAAATTGAAGCACGCATTCAACTTCCTTCTACTGCTAATGGTTTGTGGCCGGCTTTTTGGTTAATGGGCAACGATATATCATCAGTAGGCTGGCCTCGTTGTGGCGAAATTGACGTATTGGAAATGGGTAATGTGAATGGAATTTCAAGAGGTACTCAAGATCGTTATTTTAACGGTGCATGCCATTTTGGCGAAACTCACAATTATTTTGCACAAGATGCAACATCAAGCTATAGTTTGCAAGATGGTTTTCACTTATACACACTTATTTGGGACGAAAATGCACTGAAAATGTACTTAGATCAGGACATCTATCCCAATATTGCACCGTACTTCGAAATGAGCATAAACGGTGAAAAAAGTCCGGGAAAAGAAAGTTATTATTTTCACAAACCTTTTGGCATTTTATTTAATCTGGCAGTAGGAGGAAACTTTACGGGTATAACAGGAAATTCAAATATTAATCAAATTACAGCACTTCCAAGCAATGGAACTCCGGTGAAAATGTATATTGATTATGTACGCATTTATCAACAAGGCAATCCGAACGATGTTTTTAGTGGCCCGGCACTAATGACCGATATTGAAAAACCAACTGCATTTACCGCTTCACTCGGTGTCGTAAAATCAAATACAGTTGAATTACTCTTAAAGGCAACAGACAATTCCGGAACGATATTTTACGAAATTAGCTATGGTGCTACCACATTAAAAATAAGTGGCACTTCCAATGTTCAAAAACGGTATCTTATTACGGGCTTAACTCCCGAAACAAACTACACATTCTCGATTATAGCCAAAGATGGTAAAGGGAATCTTGCTTCGGCTAATCCACAAACGGTAAGTGTAAAAACAACTGTCGACACTAAGGTTCCATTAAGTGCGGCTCCTACCCCCACAATTCATTCGTCGAAAGTAATTTCCGTTTACAGTGATGCATACGCGAGTATAATTCACTCCGAGGGTTGGAATGATTGGTGGGCAAGCACATTATCTACCGTATCGTTCGCTGGAAACAACACCTTAAAAAGCATCTCAAATTGTTGTTTTGGAGCAAACTTTACAACATCAACTATTGATTTATCAGCAATGACCAAATTGCATGTCGATATTTATCCTGAAGCTTCAACCACAATCAAATTTGGATTGGTAACTGACGCATCCTTGGATGTAAAGAAATCAATTTCGATCACTAATGGTGAATGGAATTCCATCGATATAACCTTATCCGAACTAAAAGCACTATTCCCTACGGCTGATTTTACAAAAGTAAAACAAGTTGGTTTTTGGGATATTTCAGGTGTTCCTTTTTATGTCGATAATGTTTATTTCTACAATGGTTCATCTACCGACCTCAATTATGTAAATATGGCTACCGATATTCAATTATTTCCAAATCCAATATCCGATATTTTGAATATTAAATCAAATATTGAAATAAAAGAAATTGATATACGTACTATTACAAGTCAATTAGTAAAAAGAATAACCCTAAATAGTACCGAAAAAACAATAAACACTTCCGAGTTTAAAGCAGGTAACTATTTTATGATACTGAAATTCGTAACTGGGTTAGTAGCCACAAAAAAAATAATTAAATTTTAAAAATTCAACCTGATTATCATACTTTTAAAAAATCATTTTCATAAAAAAAATACAGTCATGAAATTAAAAAAACCTTTCAAATCAATTGTTTTAAGTCTTATTTTATTCATGGCTTCACATCTTTCTGCCCAGTTTGTAACCCTTGGTAGCGGTAGTTACCGTACTACACCTCCCGGTCTCGATGCGGCAGGGCGCAATCAATATCCAACGGGAACGCCTTATTTAAGCGGTACGGCAGTTGGTAAACCTGTTCCAACGAGCGATTGGTGGTCGGCATTGGTGAAAAACGGAACAGCTGCGAACCTTTTCAATTATCCGTTTACCATGAAAACTACTACTACCGGATTGATAGTAAGCTATATACCAAGCGGCGTAATCGACGATTTAACGCCTTTTCAGGTTGGTGTTACCGGACTAAATGCCACAAAAACCTACGTTTCGGATTATTCCGATTGGACTGTTACCATGGATTGGAACGATGGTTCGCACCAATTTAAAGCAACTGCCGGTGTGGGGATGCCGTTTCTGTATTTTACAAAAAAAACGACTGATGAAGCACAAATTACCATTAATTCAGGAACTGTAGTAATCGACAACGAAATGTTGGTTTGTACCGATGTAAAAAGCGGAGCCGATTTTGCTGTGTATGCCCCTGTGGGTAGTATCTGGACAAAAACGGGCTCGGTTTATACTTCTACTTTGAACGGTAAAAACTATTGGTCGATGGCATTTATTCCACTCACAGCTACCAATGTGGCTGCGGTTGCTGCCGAATACAAAAAATACGCTTACGTTTTTCCGGTAAAAACTACAGCGTCGTATTCGTTCAACGAAACTACTTCGGTGGTTCGTACCGATTTTACAATTCAAACCGAAGTGAAAGAAGGAACAGAAACTGCTGTTTTACAAGGTTTACTGCCACACCAATGGGCAAATTTAGCTGCCAATTCTCCTGTTCCTGACAAATACAGTTACGCCACCGTTCGTGGACAAATGAAAACGATGGCTGGAAATAGTTTCAGTGTGGAAAATACCTTTCACGGAGTTTTACCTACGTTGCCTTACGTAAATAATTACAGCAATGGCTTTTCGCCCACAGCATTAACCGATAAAATTGCTGAATTGGAAAATAGCACTATGGCAACCTGGACCGATTCGTACAACGAAGGACAGGTTTTCAATCAATTGATGCAAACGGCAAGAATTGCCAACGAAATGGGTTCGCGCGATAAGCTATTAAACACCATTAAAACCCGCCTCGAAAACTGGTTTAAAGCGGCAAATGGCGAAGTAGCTTTCTTGTTTTATTACAATGCTGCCTGGAGTTCGGCTATTGGTTATCCAG
The DNA here is from genome assembly GCA_020049335.1 of Paludibacter sp. Lineage (GTDB taxonomy): Bacteria > Bacteroidota > Bacteroidia > Bacteroidales > Paludibacteraceae > Paludibacter. The sequence continues at coordinate 5,624 of JAIFKX010000121.1, forward strand.
CCGGTTACGGTCAGGATAGTGGCTTGAACGACAAGCAATTCCATTGGGGTTATTTTATCAATGCGGCTGCTTTTGTAGCACAATTTAGTCCGGGCTGGGCAGCTCAATTTGGCGATATGGTGAATATGTTGGTGCGCGATGCGGCGGCTTACGACCGTAACGATGCGATGTTTCCGTACCTCCGCAATTTCAGTCCGTATGCCGGACATAGCTGGGTAGATGGTTTTGCTAACAACCCGCAAGGAAATAATATGGAATCGAGTTCCGAAAGTATGAATTTCAATGCAGCGCTTATTCAATGGGGACAAGTATCTGGTAATAAGGCTATTCGTGATTTAGGTATTTACCTCTATACCACCGAGCAAACGGGTATTGAAGAATATTACATGGACATTCATCATCGCAATTTTCCGACTTCGCAAAAATACAGTTTGTATTCGCGCGTTTGGGGAAACAGCAACGACAACGGTACTTTTTGGACAGCTGATATTGCTGCTTCGTATGGCATAGAGATGTATCCAATTCAGGGCGGTTCGCTTTATTTGGGACACGATACAGTGTATGTAAAACGCCTTTGGGACGAGATTGTAGCCAACACAGGCATTGCCAGCAATCAGGTAAATCCAAACCTTTGGCACGATATGATGTGGCAGTACCTGGCGTTTAAAGACCCGGCTAAAGCCATCGAAATGTATAATTCGTACCCCAACCGCGAAATTAAATTTGGCATTTCGGAAGCGCAAACTTATCATTGGCTTCATGCTATGAATGCCTTAGGTCGTGTGGATGCTTCGATTACCGCTAATTATCCTATTGCAGCGGCATTCCGCATGGGTAATCAGATAAATTATGTGGCTCAAAATTATGGCACTTCGCCACTAACTGTTAAATTTTCAACAGGTTATGAATTAATAGTTCCTGCCGGAAAAATGGCTACCAGCCGCGACGGAAGTTTTACGGGAACCATCACTTCGTCCTTTCCACAGGCTTTTGTGGGTGGAAGTGTGAAGTTAACGGTAGCAATAACCAGCGGTTCGCCTACCAAAGTTGAAATAATGGACGGCACTACTTCATTGGGAACACTTACAAATGCTCCTTACACCTTTACAGCAAGTAATTTGCAATTAGGTATTCATAATTTTTATGCTAAAGTTTTTGATGGCGAAAAATATACCGTAACCAATACTGCTCAAGTTTTGGTGGGCAATCAAGTACCATACAGTGGAACGGCGGCGGCTATTCCCGGAACCATTGAAGCCGGCAAATACGACATTTTTGAAGGTGGAAAAGGACAGAATATCAGTTATTTGGACGTAACCTCAGCTAACTTGGGTAAATTCAGAACCGACGAATCGGTAGATGCAACACTCGATGCAGCCGAAGGAGCCATAGTTAGTAATATTTCCGCCGGCGAATGGTTGGAATATACCGTAAATGTAGCTCAAACGGGCTTGTATTCACTTGCATTCCGCTATGCTTCGGGCAATTCGGCTGGTGGTGGTCCATTCTCGTTGGAATTGGACGGACAATCCATTTCGTCGAGCATTGTTGTTCCTTCTACTTCTACCACGGTGTGGACTATTTGGGCAACAAAAACGGTGAATGATATTCCGCTTACAGCTGGAAAACATATTTTGAAAATTGCATTTTCTGCTGGCGAATTTAA
>JAIFKX010000203.1 GCA_020049335.1 Paludibacter sp.
GTTCCAACGGCTTGGATATTGCCGATTATATAATTGAGGAAATGAAAGCTCCCCTCTCATTAAGGAGAGGGGTCGGGGGTGAGGTCATAACCCAAATTCAAAGTCGTTTTACGCATGAATTAGTACAAATGATAAAAACAAATCCAGCCTTATTAATATTAATCGACAAACTTCAACTAGTTCAAATCTAAATTAAAAATTATATCCCTATGACACCAGAAGAAAGATATCAGGCAAAACTACATAGAAAAAGATTAGACGAAAATTACCTTCAAAAGCAATTAATCAAACTAAACAATGATAAATTTGAAACACTAATGAGCACCTTGCACTAAAAGAAATAAATTGCAATAATTTTATATAAGTTTTCTGTTTATAAAGTTTTTGTCTGAAAAATACTGTTTTTTGTCCTAAATGTATTATTTAGGCAAATTGCTAATGAGTAATTTTGTTCATATTTATAAAATTATGAGAAAAAGTATTCTTACTGCACTTCTATTTTTGGTAATTTCTTACTGTTCAGCTCAAAACAATACCGATAAATTTGCCGATATTGGCACTAATGCATATCAGATTCGTTCGGGGCTTGTTGTTCCACATCCACTCCCATTAAGCAATATTCAGCTGCCTGTTTCGCATCAACCCAAGGTGGCTTTTAAGCCGGCGAAAGAAATTTCGACCGCTGCTGAATTGCAGGTACTGTTGCAACAAACACGTGAGAAATACTCACCCTTTATGAGTCGGAAAGCGCCAGAGATGACTTCGCTTCGCACCCGTATGGCTTTGGATGAATTTGATTGGCGCATAGCAACACTAACTGATATTGCTACTATGAGTTCAGTTTTTGCTGGTGGCGGTGAATGGAAAAAAGTACGTATTCCACATTACGAACCTCCATTGGGCAGGGCTTTAACTTTTTATCGAAAAAATATTGTTATTTCTGATTCTTTACTTCAAAATAGAAAGCTCTTTGTTTGCTTCAAAGGGGTTGATTACAAAGCACATGTATTTCTGAATGGCAACTACATTGGTTCGCACGAAGGATTTTTTGCTCCATTCGAATTTGAGATTACTTCTAAAGCCGTTGCAGGTGAAAACACCTTGGTTGTAAAAGTAGAAAACGATTTCCCGACTTCTACTGTTAAAGATACTTTGTCCAATTCCGTTGTGGGAGATAAAATTTATGCCGCCACTGGTCCGGGCTACAACGACCCTTTGTTAGGTTGGCATCATGGTCCGGCTGCGATGGGTATTTATCAAAATTGCTATTTGGAATCGCGCGAAGCCATTCATATCAATGATGTATTTGTACGTCCATTGCCTGCAGATTCTAAGGCTGAAGCATGGATTGAAGTGAATAATTTCAAGCAATTTCCAGAAGCTGTCCGGTTAAATTTGTCGGTTTACGGACGCAATTTTAGTGATACAATTCTTGAAAATTTCGAGTATATTCCTTCTACAGTCATTGTACCAGGTGTGGGCGATTTGGCAAAGCCAACCGACAATCAGCTCAAAAAGTTAGAAATGGGTTATGGTGTGAATTTTCTGCGCATTAAGTTGGAAATGAATAATTTTCGTTATTGGAACAATGAAACGCCTTGGCTCTACGAATTACAGATAAAACTTTACGATAAAAACAACAGCTTGGTGGATACACGCACCCAATCGTTTGGTATGCGTAGTTTTAGCATGGACACAGTAAACATTCCAAAAGGAAAAATGTATCTGAACGGGGAGATGATTCGCCTTCGTGGTGCCAACACAATGGGGCATGAGCAACAATGTGTAATGCAGGGCAACTGGAATCAGCTCCGCGACGATATTTTGCTGGCTAAAATTGCCAATATGAATTATTTGCGGTTTACACAACGCCCCGTGCAGCCCGAAGTATATGAGTATTGCGATATGCTGGGATTGATGTTTCAGACCGATTTGCCGCTTTTTGGTGCACTACGTCGAAATAAATTTGCCGAAGCAGTGAAGCAGGTGGAAGAAATGGAACGTCTGGCTCGGAAGCATCCGGCAGCTATTATGGTTAGTTATATCAACGAACGTTTTCCGAATGCCGAAGGTTTTCCACAACGTTCGTTCAGCGATATTTCGGAGTACTGGAAATTGTTTAAAGCATTCGATCAGGCAGTTCTTTTGTCGAATCCCGACCGTGTGATTAAAGCCGGTGATGGCGACTACGACCCACCAACACCCGGATTGCCCGACAGTCATTGTTACAATACTTGGTACAACGGTCATGGCTTGGGCATTGGCGAAATGTACAAAGGCTATTGGCAACCCATCAAACCCGATTGGTATTATGCCTGTGGCGAGTTTGGCGCCGAAGGTCTCGATCCGCTCAATGTGATGCAGAAATATTACCCTAAAGCATGGTTGCCCACCGACAAAGCCAGTGAAAAATACTGGACTGCCAACCGCATTTCAATGGCGCAAACCCACCGATTTCATTATATGTGGTACAACACCCAGCATAGCTTACAGGATTGGATTACAGCCAGTCAGGATTACCAGGCATGGGCAGTGAAATTTGTTTCCGAAACTTTCCGTCGCGATTCGCGCATGATCTCGTTTGCCGTTCACTTATTTATAGATGCCTGGCCTGCAGGATGGATGAAAACCATTATGGATGTAGACCGTCAGCCTAAAAAAGCCTATTTTGCCTACCGCAATGCACTTCAACCATTGTTGGTAAGCATTCGCAGCGACCGCAAAAGTTTTTATTCCGGCGAGAAAACTGCTTTCGAACTTTTTGTCTCGAACGATTTGAACTCAACTCCTGAAAATTGCCTATTGAAATACCAGATTGAGCGAAATGGAAAAGTGATGTTTGCCAACGCTGTACCTGCAAGCATCAATGCCAATACAACTGTTTTTCAGGGTTTTATTCCTTGTAAAGCACCATTTGTAAACGCGCGAACTGAATACTTACTTCGGGTGCAACTCACCGACGAAAACGGAAAAAGCATATCGCAAAATGAGTTTCCATTCGAAGTTTTTCCGGTTGAAAAGTCAATAATTAAGCCAATTTGCGTAAAAGGAAGTTTGGACAACAAAACAAAAGATCTTCTTCTGGAAGCAGGACTAAAATCAACAAATAATCCAACCGATGCTAACACTTGGTTTATCGATAATTATAATTATTATGCTAAAAATCAAGTAACTATCGACCAGTTTGTAAAGAATGGTGGAAAGGTTGTATTTGCTGAATTAGTGCCTGGTGAATATAACATTGCGGGAACCAATGTTCAAATTGCCAAAACAACGATGGGGCAGTATTATTTTGCGTCGCCCGTGTTGTCGCATCCTTTGCTGGCAGGTTTTAAAGCATTCGATTTTAATATGTGGTACAATGATAAAAATCAATTAATCAGCCCATTTCTTTCTACCGTTATTACTGCTAAAGTATGGACTCCGGTGGTGAAAAGTGGTGCTTCAAACTGGTTGGCCGACAAAGGCGAAGTAATGGCTGTAGCGGTACTTGACTATGGGAAAGGTGAATTTCGCATTTCGCAAATAAAACTTAACAACAGAATTACAGGAAATCCACAGGCAAAAATATTTTTAAAAGCACTACTATACAAATAAGACATTTGGCACTCTAATTAGTGTTTGTTGTATCAAAGAAAAATAAAAAAAAAACAATGAAGTATTCTTATACATTCTGCTCAACAATTCGAGCGGCTTCAAAGCTTATCCTGGCGGTGCGCGCGACCACGAAGGGCCATTCGATATGGTTGGAGAGTTTGCAGGCTTTTTTACTTCGCAAACCAGTACAATTAGTGATTCTTATGGAGTCTCAGCGCAGATATACAACACAATGATAGTTCTTAACATTTCGCAAATATATAAAAGATACGGATTGTCGATTCGATGTATAAAGAAATAAATCATTACAAAGTTTGCCTAAAAAATTATATGTCAAAATTAAAAACATTTATTCAAAAATACCGCTTCAAAATTCTTTTTTGGCTTTTTGGTGCCGGTTCGCTTGTCTGGTTTCTGATTCGGGTTATTCCGAAACCTTCGAGGGCTACCTATCCTTGTATGCGGGCAAGTTACCCCATTATGACTGCTTTTGTATTGTATCTTACGGCCATGTTTTCGTCCATGTTTCTTTTCCGTAAGAACTGGCAACGCTATGCAATGACTTTTGTATTGATGATAGCCGTATTTATGGCATTTAACAATGCTGGAACTGCAACTTATGTATTGAATGCGGACGATTATTACCTGAAACAGGCGAACCAACCAATTGGTACAGCTCAGGGACTTTTCCCCGGTCGTGTGGTGTGGGTGCAAAACCCCGACGCTACCAACGAAAATATGAAAAATACTTCGGGCGATTACTGGTATATGGACAAGAACTGTCCGCAAGCAGTTGTCGATTCGATGATGGTGGCAGCTATTCGTCGGGTAGGCGGAAGGTACAGCAATAAGGAAGCCTGGAATAATATTTTTAGTTATTTCAATACCAAAAATAAACGGGGAAGTCAGGGTTATACGCCTGGCGAAAAAATTGCCATCAAAATTAATCTGACCAATTCGTGTTGTAACAGTGGCGTTCCAAATGCACAAATGGATGCATCGCCTCAAATGGTTTTCACCCTACTAAAACAATTGGTGAATGTTGTTGGTGTTAAGCAGCAGGATATTTGGTTGGGTGACCCTTATCGTATTTTCCGCAATGAATATTATAGCAAATGTGCTGCCTTATTTCCCAATGTAAATTACGTAGATGGTACGGGCAATGTGAGCGGACGAACAGGCCGAAAAGTAACTGTGCCTTCTGCCAGTCAGGTGTTGGTCTTCAGCGATAAATTGGAAACTTCCTCCTTACCTCAACATTATTTGGACGCTACTTATCTGATTAATATGGCTTGCCTTAAAACGCACGATTGCACAGGAATTTCACTTTGTGCCAAGAATCATCAGGGCTCCATTTTGAGTTATAAAAGTGCTAATGGAAATACGCCTTCCACGCAATCGGCTTACTACATGCACTATGCCCTGCCTTATCCTCCCGATAAATTACAGGAAACCAATGTTTATCGACATATCGTAGATTATATGGGTCACAAAGATTTGGGCGGAAAAACAGTTTTATACATTGTAGATGGAATATGGGCGGGGAAAAACTATAGTGGAATTGTAGAAAAATGGAAAACAGCACCTTTTAATAACGACTATCCATCGTCGGTTTTTATGTCGCAGGATGCCGTAGCTATCGAGTCGGTTGGTTTCGATTTTTTACTTGCCGAATATGTTGATAAAGCAGCTACCGAAAAATATCCGTATATGGTTGGTGCCGACGATTACCTCAAACAAGCAGCCGACCCTGCCAACTGGCCTTCGGGCATTGTGTATGACCCCGAAAACGACGGTACACCTATTGGCAGTTTGGGTGTTTACGAGCATTGGAATAATCCGCAAAACAAACAATACAGTCGTAATTTAGGTCAAAATTCAGGAATCGAGCTTTTGACTTATATGTCTCAAAATAAAACAGATAGCTATCAAAGCGAATTGCAGGTTTCTGCTGTAACTAAAGTTGGATTTATTGCTTGCAAAGTTTATCCAAATCCATTTACTTCGATGCTGAATATTGAAACGGAATACACCGGAGAACTAAAATTACAGCTTACCGACTTGTCAGGAAGAACAGTCTTCGAACAAAAATTCAATGGTTCAATAAGCTGGAATGGCAAATTACGAAACGGTGCAACTGTGCAAAAAGGTGTCCTATTGTTATCGCTAAAAGATGCTAAAACAAATCAGAATTTGTTCACAAAACAACTTATTCATCAATAAAAAATCGCACAAAATGAAGTGGCTACAATTTTTGTTATCTTTACTTCTGTTTTACTCGTGCACAGATACTGAAACTGATAAAGTCGGTTTACCTTCAAACAATGTTTTGTCTATTACTATTGATAAAAATGGATTGAAATGGATAACTACTGATAATGGAATTGTAACTTTCGACGGCAAAATATGGAAACAAGTTAGCACAGGCAATGCAGCATTGAATAATGATGTGCATGCGATGTTAGTGCTAACGGATAGTATTTGGTTTGCTTCTAATATCGGATTGATAAAGGCAAAAAACAATGGAACTTCTGTAACTAATCCGTTGGTAATCAATTCGCAAAATAGCAATCTTATGGGCGATTCGGTGTTTTGCTCCGAATTTAATACCAATCAATTATGTTTTTTTGGCACCAACAACGGGCTTTCGCTTTACAAAAACGGTAACTGGTTTTCGTATCGTGGTCAGTGGGGCCGACGTAACGAAACTTTTCTCGACCAATATAATATTTCGGATATTGCCTGTGCATCAGATGGTTGGAATTATGTAACTACAGTTGGTGGTGGCGTTTCGCGATTTAAATATTCCGAAACCGATGCAGTATCGGGAGCCACACGTTTTTTTCAACCCTGGGCGTATGGGCTGAAATCGGATACAGTTTACACGGTTTGTGTGGTGAATGATTCCTGTCAGTGGTTTGGCACCAATCAAGGAGCTGCTTTTCACGGAAGTGCTTATACCAAAGCCGATTGGACTTCATACTCGCGTGTTGATGGGTTGGCTTCGGATACGGTTTATGCCATTGCAGCCGATAAAACGGGTAGCGTTTGGTTTGGTACGTCTAACGGTTTGAGTAATTTTGCAAATAATACCTGGACATCATATACTACAAAAGATGGATTAGTTTCCAATAAAATAAATTCGGTGGTAATTGATACCGACGGTTCGGTTTGGGTAGGAACGAACGAAGGGTTGGGACATTTAAAAAATAATAGTTGGGATAATTATCAAAAAAAATAACCATGCTTAGTAAAAAAATTGTTTTGGTTTTGAGTCTTTCGCTTATTGTTTCATCCTTAGTTGCTATGGACCATCCAGGCGATAGCATTGTAGCATTACATGCTGATATTGTTCCTGTAATTGATGGAAACGACAATGATGTTTGTTGGAGTAACGCATCGTGGATTGATATTAATTATATGTGGATGCCTTTTAATGCCTCCATTGCAAGCAACGATTTTACCGGAAGGTATAAAGTGATGTGGAATAAAAACACCAATTTACTGTATTTTTTGGCCGAAATTACGGATGATAAGTTTGTAAATGGGTATGTATTTAGCAATAAAGATGGCTCTTATCCCAATTTTGATGTGCTCGAGGTTTTTATCGACGAAGACCGCCCCGGAGGAAATCATGCGCTGAATAATACTGCTTTTGCCTATCACTTAACGGGTGGAAACAGCACAACCGATTTTGACGCAGTAGATATTTACGACCCAACGAATAGTTACAATTGGAGTGCAGGTATTTATGTGAACTCAAAATCGCACCTCCCAGAATTCAAACGAACAAACGTGGGAACAAAATATGTTTGGGAATTTTCGCTAAAAGCACTCACAAGTACTTATAAACCAACCGATAACAGCGAACTGTTCAAAGCTGCATTGCTTAATGGTAAAAAAATGGGACTTACCCTTGCTTATTGCGATAATGACAATTCGGCTATAAATCCAAAACGCGATAATTTTATTGCATCCAAATACGAAACACAGGCAAATAACGATATTTCGTGGCAAAATTCAACTACATTTGCACACTTAACACTTCGCGAAAACGCCATTAATTCGATACACAATACCAATGATTTTGTTTCTAAAATTTGGTTTGATGCTTCCAATCAATTACACATCGAAACAAATGAAAATTCGAATTCATCTGTTTTAAAAATCAGAGATATTTCTGGTAAGGTATTGATTTACAAACAAATTTACAAAACAGAAATGCTTGATTTTTCGTCCTTCAAAAGGGGTTATTACATTATCGAACTACAAGGAAATAATTCAAGAGCAACTCAAAAAATTATTTATTGATAATAGATTTCTAAAATGAAACGAACATATTTCTACTTTTTAGTTTTATTTCTGAGTGTCGTCAATTTAGTGCACGGAACAGATTTCACGCAGTTTTTCAACCCTTGTATTGGCATAGGTGGTCATGGACATACTTTTCCGGGAGCTTGCGTGCCCAATGGATTGGTACAACTCAGCCCCGACACCGACACCGAAGGGTGGGATTGGATTAGCGGATATCGACACACTAATACTTCTATCATGGGGTTCAGTCACACACATTTAAGCGGAACGGGCTGCCCCGATTTGGGTGTGCCAGTCATTAAAAGTGCAACTATATGTTTGGATAATGGAAAAACCTTTGCCATTCGTAATTTGCTCAAAAACGACAAAGCACTTGTTAAATCGGTTTGGCTGAATGGTAAAATACTAAAAGAACGATATATTACGCACATTCAGATTATGGCTGGTGGCGAGTTGGTATTTAGATAGGATATTGTTTAAGCTATGTTCATCATATCGCCAAAGGCGATATTAAAATCGGTTTTAAAATCCGCTTTATCAGCGCATATCAGCGTCCTTCTAAGTTCTTTAAAATCAATCTGTAAAATTAGAATAAAGATAATTTGAAATAAAATCATGATTCAGGGAATTCTTTTCGATATGGACGGCGTTTTGGTCGATTCCGAAGAATATATTTTTGAGGCAGCACGAATGATGTTTGCCGAACATGGCATAACTGTAAAACCAGAAGATGCACTACCCTTTGTAGGTACCGGCGAAAACAGATATATCTCGGGCATTGGTGAGTAAAATGGTTTTATAGTTGATATTGAGCGGGATAAAGCCCGAACGTATCAAATTTATGGTGAAATTACGCCCGGAAAGTTAAAAGCACTGCCCAGCGTTCATACGTTCATTCAGCAATGCAAAAACGCCAGACTTAAAATGGCCGTTGCCAGTAGTGCCGACAGGGTTAAAATTGGCATCAATCTTCGTGAAATTGGACTTTCAGCCGATATTTTCGATGCTATCATTAGCGGCGAAGATGTGGAACGGAAAAAGCCATTTCCCGATATTTACTTGCTGGCTGCCGAACGAATTGGGTTGAAACCCGAAAACTGTCTGGTGGTGGAAGATGCAGTAAGTGGAATTACAGCCGGTAAAGCAGCTGGATGTAAATGTTTAGCTGTTACGACCAGTTTTCCAGCCGAGAAGCTGACTGAAGCTGATTGGATAAAGGAATCGTTGGAAGTGAATCTGGCTAATTTTGTGAAATGCAAATAATTATTTTTGTTTTATGTAATCCACTTATACTCTGATTTAGATTCTTTTTTGTCCGCATTTTCCCTTTTTTTGTCCGATTTGTTCAAATGTTTACACTAAATACAAGCTATTTTTGTAAGGTGTTAAATCTGCAACAATATTATGGATAAAATTAGACACCGTAACTCAACGTATTTTATTGCCTGCGTACTTTTATTTTTATCGGTTATGCCGATATTTACTCAAATTCGGGGAGAAAAAAAATTGCTACACCAACAAATTTCAAAACTAATTCCCGTTAAAACTTCGCAGTGGAACGATTGCCAACGTTACGACTTTAAATGGAATGGCAGAGATGCAATAATTGTTGCACCCGAAAAACCAATAAAAGGTAGTCCATGGGTTGTTCGTCCTGCATTTTTCGATGCCTTTGCTTATGCCGATTCGGCATTGGTTAAAAAGGGATTTTATGTTTGTTACTACGATGTAACGCACTTTTATGGAGCACCTCAAGCACAAGCATTATTCAGCAGTTTTTATCATTTAGTAGTCGATTCGTTGCAGTTTTCGCCTAAAGTTACCCTCGAGGGATTTAGTCGGGGAGGTTTGTTTTGCCTGAACTGGGCTGTAAATAATCCCGAAAAGGTGGCTTGTATGTATTTAGATGCACCAGTGTGTAATGTGAATAGCTGGCCTCGCAAGTTCGAAGCCGAACACTGGCAGGAGTTACTCACCATTTACCAAACGGATGAAGCGAAGGTTGATGCTCTTAAAATCAGTCCGGTTGACAAAGCGAAAGAAATTGCTGAATCCAATATCCCGATTTTAATTGTAGCCGGCGATGCTGATAAGTTAGTGCCTTTCAACGAAAATGGTGGTTTGTTAATCGAGCGTATGAAAAAACAGGGAGGGAAAGTAAAACTGATTCTAAAACTTGGCGTTGACCATCATCCGCATAGTTTGACAAATCCAAAACCAATCGTAAAGTTTATTCAGAAATACAATTAAAAACACAATAATTCTATGAACTCAATTTTAAGAAAAACAGTAGTAGTGGCACTTTTATTTTTACTGTGCAAACCAGCCATTGCTTGTGCACAAAAATCGGAAATTACCGTGAGTGAATCGTCGGTACAAAAACAATTGAATATGCCCTGGCGCAATACCATTGCCGTAGGGCGGGCACACAACCTGCTTCGAGCCGATATTTTACAACATTTGGCTTACGCTCAGGATATTATGGGCTATCGCTATTGCCGTTTTCACGCCATTTTCGACGATGCACTCGATGTGGTTCGTCGCGACCCCAAAACCTATCAACTCATATTTCAGTGGCATCAGGTAGATTTGGTGTACGATGCCTTGCTAAAATTGGGTATTCGTCCATTTGTGGAACTGAATCCTATGCCAAAAGCATTGGCTTCGGGAACGCAAACCATGTTCAATTACCAAATGAATGTAACGCCACCCAAATCGTACGACGAATGGGGGCAATTGGTGGAAGCATTTACCACACACTTGGTAGAGCGATATGGAATTGACGAGGTTCGAAATTGGTATTTCGAAGTGTGGAACGAACCGAATTTGGGTGCATTCTGGAGTGGTTCGCAAGCGGAGTATTTCAAATTGTACGAATACAGTGCGCGTGCTATCAAAAAAGTGGATTCAAAACTCCGTGTGGGTGGACCTGCATCGTCGAAAGCCAATTGGATTAAAGAAATCATTTCTTATACCTATAAAAATAATATTCCGCTCGACTTTGTTTCCACACACCTGTACGGACAGGACGAGCAGGTGCAGTACCCCGACCGTGTGGGAAGTCCGTACAAAGTGGGCGATTTTTTCTCCGAAACGGTAAAAGAAGTAACCCGCTGGGTAAAAGCATCCGAACGTCCCGACCTCGAAATTCACTGGACGGAATGGAATACTCAATCGGCAAAAGATGCAGCAAGCATAACTTGGGGCGAAAATATCTATGTGGATAATTTGTATGCCGCTTCGTTTATTGCCCGCAATTGTATCGACGTTGATAACGAATGTCAATCGTTTGCTTATTGGGTTATCAGCGATTTGTTCGACGAAGGAAATATCCCTGTCAGTCCGTTTTCGTGTACTTATGGACTTATCACCATTCATGGCATTCCCAAAGCTTCGTTTAATGCGTTCCGCTTTTTACGCAAAATGGAAGGAACACGCATGAATGTAACAACCGAAAAACCACTTCCACAAGGCAAAGGATGTGTGGTTACACGTACCAAAACAAGTACACGTGTGTTGATGTGGAATCAGAATTTTGTGGAAGATACCAAGCTACACAGTGTTTGGAACGGAACAATGGAAATTCCTGTTGCTGATGATACAATTTTGAATGTAATCAAAGGTTCGATAACCGCTGGCAATGGAAGTGCGTGGGAAAGCTGGATAGGTATGGGCAGTCCACTCAACGCATCGGCAACACAGTTGGATTTGCTGCGCAAGCACGCCGAACCCGCTTATACTTTTGCACAACTAAAATCGAATAAAAATAGATTGAATTTAGATTTCAGTCTTACACCCGGTGAAGTAGTTTATTTCGAAATTGCAGCACCAATGCAAAAAGTAACTACCCGATTTGCCAACGAAGAAGAGTTTAAAATATTTAATAAAGGAATGGGAGAAAAATCAAAATGAAAACAAAGAAATACATACTTACAATCTGCTTTTTGGCAACATACTCGTTGTGTGCACAAGTAAATTCCAGTTCGAAGATACAATGGTTCGAGGATGCAAATTAGGAATTTTTATTCATTACGGCATTTATGCGGTGGATGGAACCACTGAATCATGGTCGTTTTACAATAAAGAAACTACCTATGAACAGTACATGAGTCAATTAAATGGTTTTACGGCAGCTAACTACAATCCACAAAGTTGGGCCAAACTATTTAAAGAAGCCGGTGCAAAATATGCTGTGTTGACTTCGAAACATTGCGACGGCTTTGCACTTTGGAATACAAAAGTGAGCACATTAAATTCTGTAAAAGGAGCTCCGTCAAAAATGGATATTGTAACACCTTATGCTAAAGCCATGAGAGCCGAAGGCATTAAAGTAGGCATTTATTATTCACATATCGATTGGTCGCACCCCGATTATGCAACGGTTTTCGATGGTAAAGATCCACATCCAAAAAACTACAATACGTGGGATTATCCGGCTTCGGGTAAAGTGGATACGGTTCGTTGGAATAAATACCTCGCGTTTCGCGATGCCCAAATTAAAGAACTAATTCAAATTGCTAATCCTGATTTGTGGTGGTTCGATGCCGACTGGACACGTACTGCTGCGCAATGGAGAACTAGAGAACTTCGTAATTTAATTGTAGCATCTAATCCAACAACCATTCTCAATTCGCGGATGCAAGGTTATGGCGACTACAAAACGCCAGAGCAAGGCTTACCTGTTTTAGCACCCGAAGGACCGTGGGAATTGTGCATGACCATCAACGATTCGTGGGGATTTCGCCCAACGGATACCAACCAAAAATCGGTCAATTATATCATTCGTGTTTTTTCAGAATGTATCGGCATGGGGGGTAATTTATTGCTTGATGTGGGTCCTAAAGCCGATGGGACGATTACACCCGAACAAACTGCTATATTGAAACAATTGGGACGCTGGACATCAAAACACGCCGAAGCTATTTATGCCACCAAACGTGGAATACCACTCGGTCATTTTTGGGGACCAACTACTTTGAGTAAAGATGGCAAAATGATCTACTGCTTTTTATTAGACAATCCAAAAGGCGAAGTGGTAGTAAAAGGTATTAAAAATAAAATCAAAAATGTTCGCGTTATTGGCAGCAACAAAACATTGAATTTCAAACTCAATGGAGGTGCCGTTTGGCTTGGAATTCCATCGGTTTTGATTGTAGATTTTCCTACTTCGCAAATAGATAAAAATGCTAGTGTCATTGCTATTGAACTTGACTCGCCGTTGGAATTGTATCGCGGTTCAGGTGGAGCAGTTGAAAAAAATTAAGAATTACTAATGAACTTTCAGGTATAAAAAGGACAATATGATTAAAGGAATTCTTTTTGATATGGACGGTGTTTTGGTAGATTCGGAAGAATATATTTTTGAAGCTACCAAAATGATGTTTGCTGAGCATGGCGTGACTGTAAAACCAGCCGATGCGCTGCATTTTGTAGGGATGGGTGAAAATAAATACATCGCTGGCATTGGCGAACGGAACGGTTTTGTTGTTGATATTGAAAGGGATAAGGCTCGTACATATCAAATTTACGAAGAAATAACCCCTGGTAAATTAATGCCCTTGCCAGGAGTAACCGAGTTTATAGCACAATGCAAAGAATTAGGCTTTAAAATGGCCATTGCCAGCAGTGCAGACAAAGTGAAGATATTGATTAATCTGAGAGAAATTGGACTTTCGCCCGATAATTTTCAAGCCATTGTCAACGGACAAGATGTGGAACGTAAAAAGCCATTTCCGGATATTTATCTGTTAGCAGCCGAAAAGTTGGGGCTAAAACCCGAGGAGTGCTTGGTGGTGGAAGATGCCATAAGTGGCATAAGTTCAGGTAAAACTGCCGGTGCTAAATGCCTGGCATTAACCACCAGTTTTCCTGCCGAAAAGCTGACTGAAGCCGATTGGATTTACAAAGATTTAAGCGAAACGCCAATGAATGAAATATTGGGATATAATATGGATAATTGTAATTTTTGATGCAAGTTTTGATTAAAATAAAAATCTAATAATTTAAAAATGAATAAAGTAGGAAAAGTCAACAGTTTAGTGTATCGAATTTCTTTGATTGCTACTTTAGGTGGTTTTTTATTTGGTTATGATACAGCAGTAATTTCGGGAGCAATTAGTTCGCTGGATCATTTTTTTGTCAAACCAATGATGTTGTCGGAAATTCAATCCAATGCCCTTCTAGGTTTTATTGTTTCAAGTGCTTTGTTTGGTTGTATTATTGGTAGTTTATTAAGCGCTTTTGTCTCAAATAAATTTGGTCGCAAAAAAGGGTTACTTTTATCAGCTTTCCTTTTTCTGGTTTCCGCTATCGGCTCTTCATTCCCCGAAATTGGATTTAAAGCTTTGGGCTCAACAGGCGAATTGGTAATTGTCCAGTTTATTGTTTATCGGCTTATAGGTGGTATCGGAATCGGACTTGCGTCGGTGATGTCTCCCATGTATATTTCCGAAATTGCTCCCTCTAAGATTCGAGGTAAGTTGGTTTCTTGGAATCAGTTAGCTCTTGTAAGTGGAATTCTATTGGTCTATTTTGTCAATTTCATTATTTCACTTCAGGGTGATGTTACGTGGAATATTTTGTGGGGATGGCGGTGGATGTTTGTCTCCTCGGCAATTCCGGCCGCCTTATTTTTTGGGACTTTGTGGTTTGTTCCCGAAAGTCCTCGCTGGTTGCTGCTTAAAGGGCGTGAAACTGAAGCCGTTTCCATCCTTTCGCGCATTACCAACAAATCCGAAATGCAACATGAATTGGAAGAAATCAGGTTGTTAAAATCGAGTCAATCTACCGTTTCCCGTTCTTTGCTCTCTTTCGGTTTTTTGGTGCTTTTTATTGGTATGGCCTTATCTGTATTTCAACAACTGGTTGGCATTCAAGTAGTGATGTATTATACTCCTGAGATATTTAAAAATTTGGGAACGAGTAGCGAATCAGCTATGTTCCAAACTATTATGGTTGGAACAGTTAATTTTGTTTTTACCATTATTGCCATAAAATTGGTCGATAAATCGGGTCGAAAACCACTTCTAATTGTTGGTTCGTTTTTAATGTTTTTGTCAATGACGGTTTTGGGAATCTGTTTTTATGTTGGATATCAGGGAATTTTGTCGATAGTGTGTGTAATGGGATTTGTTGGCTCATTTGCATTCTCGTGGGGACCAGTTACTTGGGTATTGTTGTCCGAAATTTTCCCCAATGCTATCAGAGGAAAAGCAATGGCAATAGCTGTTGCGGTGCAATGGATCAGCAATTATCTGGTTTCGTTGGCATTTCCATTAATCGACAAAAGCACCTATCTCGTTAATCACTTTCATCACGCATTTTCATTTTGGTTCTTTGGGGCAATGGCGTTTTTGTCATTCCTGTTTGTATGGCGATTTATACCCGAAACGAAAGAAAAGAGTCTGGAAGAAATAGAAAAACTTTGGAAGAAATAAAATAATAATTTACAAATAATTGATTGATAATGAACGGATACGAAAGAATTGTTGCTTCCTTAAAAGGTGAAATGCCCGACCAACGCCCTATAATGTTGCATAGTTTTATGACTGCTGCCAAAGACGCAGGTTACAGCATTAGACAATACCGCGAAGACCCCGAAATTGCAGCTAAATGTCATATTCAGTTTATTGAAAAATACCAGGTTGATGGCATTTTGTTTGATGTAGATACCGCTTTGATTGCAGGTGCAGTAGGTGTTCCGGTCGATTTTCCGGAGGATGAGCCTGCTCGTACACACCACCCTTTGTTGCATACCCTCGAAGAAGTTGAGACGCTTGCAGATATTGATATTTCAAAAAACATCAGGGTTCAACATTCCATGGAGACGATTCGGATTTTGAAGAAGTATTTCAAAAACGAGATTTTTGTACGTGGCAATTGTGATCAGGCTCCATTTTCGTTGGCTTGTAGCATTCGTACGCCAGCCGAATTTATGATGGATTTAATGATGAACGAAGACGATTCTATTCGGTTGTTGGAGTATTCAAGTCGTATTTGCAGTCAGCTAATTACCCTTATGGCAAATGCCGGTGCCGATATGGTTTCCAATGGTGATAGTCCTGCAGGCCCGTCGATGATTTCGCCCGAAATGTACGAACAATTTGCAATGCCTTATGAACAAAAAATGGCAGATGCAGCCCATGCTGCTAATGTGCCCTACTTGTTACATATTTGTGGTAATGCCGATGTGATATTGGATAAAATGGCAACATTGAATATCGATGCAGTAGAATTGGATTATAAAACCCCGATTGCAAATATTCATTCACAATTGGGCAACAAAATGAGCTTGTATGGCACTATAGACCCAAGTGCTGTGTTCGCATTAGGCACTCCAGAAATGGTGGTGCGTGAAACCATACAATTATTAGAATTGTACAAAGGAAATCCTCGTTTCGTAATCGGTGCTGGTTGTGCTTTGCCTCCCATAACTCCCGAATTAAACATACGGACATTTATAGAGACAGTACGAAAATTTTAAAACACAATAAATAAAAACAGATGAAATCATTCAAATTTATAACTCTAATACTTTGTATTACAAGCATTAGTGCTGTTTTTTCACAAAAAACAGAAATTACAATTACCGAAAACAGCAAACAGGAAGCCTTACAAATGCCTTGGCGAAACTGCATTTCTGTTGGTAGTGCACAGTTGTTGCTCAGGAATGATGCACTTCAACATTTAGCATTTTTGCAAAAGGAGTTTGGCTATCGCTATTGTAGGTTTCACGGCATTTTCGACGACCAAATGGATGTTGTTAACCGCAATCCCGATAAATCTCTAACCTATATGTGGCATCAGGTTGATAAGGTGTACGACGCTTTGCTGGCGATAGGCATTCGTCCGTTTGTGGAAATTAACCCTATGCCTACGGATATGGCTTCGGGCACACAACGTATGTTTATGTACCAAATGAATGTTACTCCGCCCAGTTCGTACAAAGAGTGGAGCGATTTTATGACGGCGTTCGGCAAGCATTTGATTCAGCGTTATGGTATTGAGGAAGTTAAACAATGGTATTTCGAGGTGTGGAACGAACCCAATTTGGGTGGATTTTTCTCAGGTAATCAGGCGGAGTATTTTAAATTGTACAGCACCACGGCTTTTGCACTCAAGGCAGTTGACGTACGTTTACGCGTGGGTGGTCCTGCCACTTCCAAAATCAACTGGTTGAACGATATGATTGATTATTGTACCGACAATAAAGTGCCGTTAGATTTTGTTTCTACTCACTTGTATGCTCAAGATGAGCAAATCGAGTTCCCTAACCGAAAAAATAGTCCTTATCCTGTAGGTGATTATTTTTCGGAAAATGTACGATTGGCAAAAAAAATAGTAAAAA
The DNA here is from genome assembly GCA_020049335.1 of Paludibacter sp. Lineage (GTDB taxonomy): Bacteria > Bacteroidota > Bacteroidia > Bacteroidales > Paludibacteraceae > Paludibacter. Next base: position 17,258 of record JAIFKX010000203.1, read on the forward strand.
ACTCTAAACGCCCCGATTTGGAATTACACTTTACGGAGTTTAATTCATTGGTTGCCAAAGATTCAGCCTCAGTTTCGTGGAGTGCCAATGATAATGTAGAAAACCTGTATGCAGCATCGTTTATTGTACGCAACATGTTAGAGTTAGACAAGGAAGTGAATACAATGTGTTATTGGGTAGCTACTGATATTGACGATTATAGCGGCATACCACATGCGCCTTTTTCATCGAACTACGGATTGGTAAATAATGTAGGTATTCCAAAATCTACTTTCAATGCTTTCTCCTTGTTGCGAAAAATGGAGGGTAATGTGCTGACTGTTACAAAGTCGGAAATGGCAGACACCAAAGCGAAGGCTAAGGTGCAACCAGCAAGCGTACCAACCAAAGGAAAAGGTGCTTTTGCGGTGAACGATTTGGGTATTATCCGAGTGATGCTTTGGAATCAAAACTTTTTGGAAATTGCCAATCACAAAACCTGGTCAGGAACAGTATCGCTTCCAAACTTAGATGCTAAAAAACTATATGTTGTTGTAACTTCTTCTATACGTGCAGGCGAAGGAAGCCCTTTCGAGTCATGGAAAGAGATGGGTTCACCTCAAAATCTAACCAAAGGGCAAATAAACTTACTCAAAGCGCATTCAGTACCTGCTTTTACGTTCGGAAAACTATATGATAAGAACGGAAAATTAAGTCTCGATTTTAGTCTCACTCCCGGCGAAGTAAAATACTTTGAGATAGCTCCTAAAGATCAGGATGCTGTGAATACAGGCATTAAAGCGACGAAGGATTTAGAGAAAAAATTGAGTGATTCTTCAAAAGAATAAAAATTAATAACAATCCATTTTTTATGGACAAAAGAGATTATATTTCGGTATTGAATTACGAGCCTCAGATGATCGAAGATGTTAATTATCAGCAAGTTCAGAAAGAACTAAAAACAGGTTGGAATACCTGGTACAATAATTCCATGCTTACACAAGTGTTATTACCAGAGGGTTTTTCACTGCATTTGGGACTGAAAGACCGTCGGCTTTTTGGCGATTATGTCCGCGAATTTTTCCCAATGGACAATGAAATTCCCGAAGTGATTGTTCGTCCGGGCAAGGTAAGAACCCTTGATGGTTCATATACCGATGTGGAAATTGAATGGAAAGGCATTAAATTCCGTGTAGAAAGTG
>JAIFKX010000090.1 GCA_020049335.1 Paludibacter sp.
CGCACCAAAAATCTGAAAGAAATTTGCCTGCAAGCCGACATTATTATTGCCGCACTCGGTCAACCCGAATTTCTGACTGCTGATATGGTAAAAGAAGGCGCAGCCATCATTGATGTTGGAACAACCCGCGTACCTTCGGCAACTACCAAAAGCGGCTTCCGACTGAGTGGCGATGTAAAATTCGACGAAGTAGCGCCTAAATGCTCCTACATCACCCCAGTTCCGGGTGGCGTTGGCCCTATGACGATTGTTTCGTTACTCAAAAACACACTATTAGCGGCAAAAGGGGAAATTTACCCCTAACCCCTAAAGGGGAAACAAGAAACTCGAAACAAGGAATAATATGCATCTCTTTTTTGTTCCCAATCTATCTGCTTCCAGCATTCTTCCAGAGGAAGAATCGCTACATGCCGTAAAAGTGCTTCGTCTGAAAACGGCTGACAGCATTCAGATTGTCGACGGGAAAGGCGGTTTTTTCAATGCCCGTATCACCACACCACACCACAAAAATTGTGCGTTCGAAATTACTGGTTGATGCCAGCCGTAGAAATTACAAACTTCATATAGCCATTGCTCCTACCAAAAATATCGAACGCCTCGAATGGTTTATCGAAAAAGCCACCGAAATAGGCATCGACGAAATAACACCCGTATTTTGTCAAAATTCCGAAAGAAAAGTAGTGAAAGAAGAGCGTTTGGAGAAAATAATTGTTTCGGCAGCAAAACAATCCCAAAAAGCCCAATTTCCAACATTAAATCCGTCCTGCACATTCGACCACTTAATTAAAAGCTATAAAGCTGACCAGCAATTTATTGCACACTGTTATACCTCTCCCCAGCCCTCTCCAAAGGAGAGGGAGAACACCTCTCCCCAACCCTCTCCTACTGAGAGGGAGTATGAAGGTAGAATGAATGTTTCGAGTATTGAAAATTCAACTTTTGAAAGAAAAATTCTGAAATCCGAAATAAAGCCTGGAAAATCAATTCTAATTCTGATTGGACCCGAAGGTGATTTTAGCCCCGAAGAAGTCAGCATCGCAATCAAAAACGACTACCAACCCGTTTCATTAGGCGATAGCCGACTCCGTACCGAAACAGCCGGCGTGGTTGCTTGCTGTACGGTTGCTTTTTGCAATTAATATATTCCAAATTCAATATTTAAGATTTTTTGGGCGTGCCCCTGCGGGTCGGGCTGGAGTTTATACGTTTAATTTTTATTCCATAAATTTGATAATTTATGGGTAAAAAAAAACCACATGGAAGTGGCTTTTTTAAGGACAGTATAACACAAGTGAATTTATCCAAATACACGCTTTTGCTGAACAAATAGCACTAAAAAAAGTAGAATATTTACTTTGCTTATCCTTTTTATAATTTCCTATTGGACAAAACAAATACATCCAAACGTTATTATCAAAAAAAAATACGTCTGTTGATGTTGGTTTATAAGTGTCAATATTATGAACTTTACTCATGACCAAATACTTCATTAGCTGATTTATCAAAACTTGCTGAATCAGCAAAGTATTCTTTGGCAATTTTTATAGCTTTGAGGAACAGATGTGTGTCCTCATTTTTCACATTCTCTAATTTCAAATAATGATTCAACTCTTCACTTTTGTATTTGCTGTATAGTTGACCAATACAAGCATTTAAAAAAGCAGTAATTATTAAATTAATATTCTGAAAATCGAGAACAACAATTAGTTGGTTAGAGATATCTGCATCAATCTTTTGATAGATAGCATCTCCATCAGTTACGCTTATGGCGGCATCACCACTTCAAACCTAATCCACCCGGTATATTTCGATCTTTCGGTTTTGTTGTATTGCTTTCTTTTATAGCCCATTCAATTGATTCAATTCCCGACATAGTAGCACCTAAAAATTGATTCACATTACTTTTTATAGTTTTACCCATATCAACTATTGTAAAGTCAATTCGTGGTGGCAGTTTCTGCGGATAGAATTGTCCACAACTAAACACCTCTGTACAATCACCATGAATAATTGCATTACTGTATATCTCAAAAATACTTCGAATAATTTCTTTTTTTGCTGCCGAACTTAATTTTGGAAAATCCGGTTTGTTGATTAGTTCGCTGTACAAAAATTCTTTAATCAATTTGTCATCAGATAATTTGTTTCGCCGATATTTAATTGTCGTATCGAAATGATCATGAATCTTTGCTCCTCCAAATGACGCAAGAAAATGATTTCTACTAAAAACACTTTCTTGAGCATTACGTAAGTTCAAGATTGGATAGTAGCAATTATAGTTATCAATAAAAATAAATATAAAACGCTAAATCGCCTCACAATATCAATTAATTATTCATTATATATCATGCCTAATTCATTCATTAACATTTTAGCATCTTCAATAAATACATCATGTTCTTCTTCTTTATAATAATGAATTGATGTATAATTTCCATCTATAAGTAATTCGATAATTCTCATATTATGTATTCCATCATTCATAGTTTTATATGTTTTTATTCTTGATACACTTGATAATCTTATTGACGTACTATATAGCTCATATTCATTATCAGCTCTATAATAATAATCATTCTCAACTATCAATTCAATCCAACCATTGTTTATTTTAAATCTATTCATGTGATTTATTTTTATTAATATCTTGGCAGTAAAAATCTTACTATTTTTGATAAAGTAAAGTATTCCTAATTATACGATTTACAATTAATCATTCCCCATCAATTTTAATATCCCGTATCATTAATTGAGTATTTGTATTTCCATTGAAAGTATTCTCTTCCAAGGTATAGCAAATGTCGAGCGGATTAAGTGCCTTCAGGTGGTCGTTAAAAGCATACATCCGAAAAGCAATGCCGTTCATCACATTTTCGGAACTTGCATCAACCAATTCTAATTTCAAATGCTCCTGCTCCTTCCCTACTAACCGACTTGTGCCATAATCAATTACCTTTTTTGTAACAAAAACAGGCTTCATATTTCCTGGGCCAAAGGGTCCGAATTGTTTTAAAACGCGATAAAACTTAGGTGTTATATCGTTGAATGTCAGTATAGAATCCACATCAATCTGTGGATAAGTTTGTTCTTCCAAAATATTCTCAGAAACAAACTTTTCGAGCCGCTCGGTAAAAAGTGGAATATTCTCCTCCTTGAGCGACAAGCCCGCAGCATACATGTGTCCACCAAAATTTTCGAGCAAATCGCGACAGGAATCTATAGCTTTGTAAATATCGAAACCGTGCACCGAACGAGCCGAACCCGAAGCCAATCCATTGGAATTGGTTAATACAATGGATGGTTTGTAATACTCCTCAGTGAGGCGCGAAGCCACAATACCTATCACTCCTTTGTGCCAATCGGGCTTATGCACTACTATGGAGCGCCTTTTTGCATAACGTTCGTCGGCAGCAATAAGCGCAATTGCCTCGTCGGTTATAATTTTATCTAAATCCTTTCGGTCGTTGTTGTATTCGTTAATCGTTCCACATTTCTCTTTTGCAAAAACAGGGTCGTTGGCAATTAAAAGTTGTACGGCTTCGTTGCCCGATTTCATTCGTCCAGAAGCATTGATACGTGGACCAATTTTAAAAACAATCTCACTTATATTCAGCTCTTTATCGGCTAATCCGCATACATCAAGTATACTTTTAATTCCCACGCTGGGATTCGAATTTATTTGTTTTAATCCATAAAAAGCAAGTATTCTATTTTCGCCTGTAATGGGAACAATATCCGAAGCTATACTCAACGCCACCAAATCAAGAAGCGGCGTAAGTTCCTCAAAAGGTATATTATTTATCGAAGCAAATGCCTGCATCAGTTTAAATCCCACCCCGCAACCCGAAAGTTCGCGGTAAGGATAGTTGCAATCACTGCGTTTGGAATCGAGCACAGCCACAGCTGGCGGCAATTCGGCATCGGGTGTATGGTGGTCGCAGATAATAAAATCGACTCCTAAGGTATTGGCATATTTTACTTTTTCGACAGCCTTTATGCCACAATCGAGTGCAACTACCAACTTAAAATCGTTAGCCGCAGCAAAATCAATTCCCTGATACGATATGCCATAACCCTCGCTATAACGATCGGGAATATAGAAATCAAGATTGCTATAAAACTGCTTTAAAAACTTGTAAACCAATGATACTGAAGTAGTACCATCTACATCGTAATCGCCGTAAATCAGAATTTTCTGATTTAACTCCATTGCCTCGGACAGTCGCGCAACGGCTTTGTCCATATCGGCCATCAAAAAAGGGTCATGCAATTGCGATAAATCGGGACGAAAAAAAACACGAGCATCCTCAAAGGTACTAATACCGCGCTGCACAAGTAATTGTGCCAGCACAGGACTGATATTTAATTCTTCTGCAAGTGTTTTAATTTGTTTTAGTTCTTCATCCGTTTGTTTTTGAAAAATCCATTTGTTTATCATTGTGTAGTATTATTTTTCAACAAAAAAAAATCAAACAACTATCATATATATGATTTTCAACAGCTTACCATCTTATCAACCGCAAATACAAAAAAATGATGGTACATAAATCTCAAGAATATTCTTTTTGTAAAAGTACAGTTTTATTTTAAAATTTCCAATTATTTATTTCGGAGAAACATAACAGCTGAATTTCAATGACTTAACGCATCTAAAAATTCAAATTTAACAATTCGTCCTAATAATTGAATAAAAATAGCTATTTTTGTGGCTGAAACTCTTATAAAATACAATAAAACCCCAAAATCTACGTTCACGATGTAGAATTTTTATATTCAGTTTATTCAAAAATATGATTAACACTACCGACAAACCCGATTTTCGCGACGACCTTTCAAAATCAACCGAAACGCTTCGAAATGGCGGTTTTGTACATTGCAATTCCGATTGTGGTTGGCTTGTAGGCTGTGATGCTACAAACGAAAATGCCGTAAATTTGTTGCTCGCAGGTAGCGAAAATTTTCCGAAAAAAGATTTAGTTTTGTTAATCGACTCTACTGCTCGTTTACAAAGCTACACCGACGATATGCCCGAAATAGTATGGGATTTGCTCGAAGTGAGTGAAAAACCAATGATAGTGGTGTTGGATAATATTATAAATTTGTCACCAACAATTTGTGCGAACAATCAGAATATTGGGTTTAGAATAAGCTCATGGCCATTTACAAATTATTTGTGCGAACGTTTTCGCAAACCAATTTTATGTTTGCACAATAATGACCCCAAAAATTCGACCATTACATTGGTAAATGAAAATACTGATTTTGTGGTGAAACACAATCGAAGTTCAAAAATCGTCACAATTATACCTTCCATTATTAAAATAGGAAAAGGAAATAGGATAGAAATAATTAGAAAATAATTTCCTAATTTAATAAGACACTAATACAATGAGATACAACAAACTACATAACAAATACATATATGCCGATATTTTATCGGCTATAATCGTTTGGGTATTGTTTATTGTGTTTCGAAAAGCAATTAACGATATATCGCTTATCAACAACATCGAGTTTTTTGTTGTAAAACCCAAATACTATCTCACATTCTTATTTTTTCCTTTCGTAGCATTGTTTGTACACTACATATCAGGGTTTTACATTAAAATTGATAAACAATCGAAATTAACCATCATTCTTTCCACCTTTCTATCGTCGGTATTAATTGCTACCATTGTGTTTTTCCTTTTTATGATTGATGATATAAAAGTATCAAATAGTTATTATTACGTTTCGCTCACTACTTTATTTCTGATTTTTTTCAGCACCACACTTTTTAGCCGACTTATTGTATTTAACGATATTGCTAAGCGCTACCGTTCGAAGACTTGGAGCATCAACACCATTATTATTGGCACAGGAGCAAATGCAACCCGTATTGCGGAAGTTTTAAGCAAAAACTCGGAACGAAATATTCTCAAAGGTTTTGTCTCGGTTGATAATCTTTCAACACAATTACCTAAAGAACAAATACTTGGCGGGTTCAATCAAATAGAAAGTATTATTGAAAACCAAGAAGTGGAAGAGGCTATCATTGCATTGGATAATCCCGACGAGCTAAAGCTTTTTGGTTATATAAACACTTTATACAAATATAATATTGAAATTCGGTTTACCCCGCGCCTCTACGAAATTCTTACAGGTAGCGCCCGTATAGGATCTGCGGGAATGCAACCCTTAGTGAGTTTAACAGAGGTTCACATGGCTTCGTGGCAAATTGCCACCAAACGCATTTTCGACATTGTGCTTTCATCCATCATGTTAGTGCTTTTATTTCCAGTGTTTGTTTATTTTGCCATTGCAATAAAATTAGATTCGAAAGGGCCTATTCACTATAAGCAAGAACGAATTGGCAGGTATGGAAAACCATTTTTCATCCTGAAATTCCGCAGCATGTATGTGGATTCCGAAAATGGAACACCCAAATTAAGTAGCACAGACGACGAACGTATTACGCGCATTGGGCGAATGTTGCGAAAATTCCGAATCGACGAACTACCCCAATTTTGGAACATCCTGAAAGGCGAGATGAGCATTGTTGGTCCTCGCCCCGAACGCAAATTTTATATCAATCAGATTATCGAACAAGCGCCCTATTATTGCTTGTTATACAAAATTCGACCCGGATTAACTTCCTGGGGACCTATAAAAATTGGCTATTCCGATACCATCGAAAAAATGGTGGAACGTTTAAATTACGACATTATTTATATGGAAGACATGTCGCTTTTCAACGATTTACGTATTCTGATTTTGACCATCGAAATTTTATTTAAAGGAAAAGGCATTTAATGTATACCTCACCCCAACCCTCTCATTATGGAAAGGGAGCCGCGGACTGCAACATTTAATATTATACAACTTATAATCTTTATGCCTTATTTTTTTTATCTTTGTATCCATATTTAATAGGTATAAAATTTTTATGGTAGATCGAAAATTGTGGTACGAAAAAATGATTGCTTGGCGCGAGCAGCACATCAAACATCGTCAGTTTCTACTCCTTCTTAGCCTCTTTATTGGTATATTTGCAGCTTTTGCGGCATTTTTACTGAAATCATCCATTCATATTATCCAACATTTACTAATCGAAAATTTCAGTCGTAATACGGTAAATTATTGGTATCTTGTTTTTCCAGCCATTGGTATATTTATCACGTCATTATTTGTTCGAAAAATAGTGAAAGATGATATAAGTCATGGTGTTACGCGCATTTTATATGCCATTTCGCAGCGAAAAAGCATCATAAAAATACACAATGTATGGTCGTCGTTGGTTGGTAGTAGTATTACTATTGGTTTTGGCGGTTCGGTAGGAGCCGAAGCACCTATTGTGCTTACTGGTTCGGCCATTGGCTCCAATCTGGGCAAGTTTTTTAAACTCGACCAAAAAACACTCATGTTGCTCGTTGGCTGTGGTGCTGCCGGTGCCATTGGCGGCATTTTCAAAGCGCCTATTGCGGGGTTGGTTTTTGTGCTCGAAGTGCTCATGCTCGATATGACGCTCACTTCGGTGGTCCCCATACTTATTTCGTCGGTTACAGCCACTGCCATGTCCTATATTCTTTCGGGCAGTTCGTTTATGTTTAAATTTACTATTGTCGAAGAATTTGATGTTCAAAGAATTCCACTTTTAATAGTGCTTGGCATTGTTTGTGGATTAGTTTCGCTTTATTTCACAAGAGGCATCAACCGCATTGAGCAATTTTTTCGCCGATTTAAAAGTCCATATTCTAAATTAGCCATAGGTGGCAGCATGTTGAGCGTACTCATTTTCTTTTTTCCACCGCTCTACGGCGAAGGCTACGACACAATTAGTGCGCTACTCAACGGAAATTCGCACTCGGTACTCGATCGCAGTTTTTTTCTAAATCTCGGCAACAGCCCTTGGGTCATTATCAGTTATTTGACTTTAATTATTGGATTTAAAATTTTCGCCACAGCTGCCACTAACGGTGCTGGTGGTGTGGGTGGTATTTTTGCACCATCGCTTTTTATAGGCGCACTTACAGGATTTGTTGTAGCACATTTGCTTCAACTTTTGGGATTTCCGGTGCCCGATGGCAATTTTGCATTGGCCGGCATGTCGGGCTTAATGTCGGGAGTTATGCACGCCCCACTAACTGGCATATTCTTAATCGCCGAGCTTACAGGCAGCTACAATCTTTTTATGACATTAATGATTGTTTCAACCGTATCGTATCTCACTATTATATTATTCGAACCTCATAGTTTGTATGCCATGCGATTGGCACAAAAAGGCGAATTACTTACACACAACAAAGACAAAGCGGTATTGACTTTGCTAAAAACCAATAACGTTATCGAAACGGACCTTACCGAGCTTTCGCCCGACATGACTTTGGGTGCGTTGGTAAAAATAATTTCAAAATCGAACCGTAATATCTTCCCCGTTGTCGACCCAGTAAGTCGCCAATTATTGGGTATATTATTGTTGGATGAGGTTCGAAATATTATGTTCCGGCCCGAGCTATATCAACGTTTTACGGTACGAAAATTAATGATTTCGCCTCCGGCAACAATAAATTACAAACTGCCCATGGAAAAGGTGATGCAATTGTTTGAAGATACCGGAGCATGGAATTTACCCGTAGTCGACGATTCGAAACGGTATATTGGATACGTTTCAAAATCCAAAATATTTAGCTCGTATAGGCATGTGCTTGTGCACTTTTCCGACGAATAAATGATACATTCGTAGCTCAATTTTTCACTTAACTAATCGAAATAAATCCACTATAAAAAAGCGAATTAAGCTTTGTGGATTAAAATACTTACCTTTGTAAAAAAAAAGATGTCAGATAATAAGAAGGAACAGGTGGTCGTAAAATCGGTTTTGCACCAGCGTAATAAACATCGCGACCGATACGATTTCAAACAATTAATTGCAGCTTGTCCTGAATTGGAAAAATACTTGAAATCCAACATTCATAGCGACCAAACAATAGATTTTGCCAACCCCAAAGCCGTAAAATGGCTCAACTATGCCTTGTTGAAAACCTATTATGCCATTCAGAATTGGACTATCCCAACGGGCTATCTTTGTCCACCCATTCCGAGCAGAGCCGATTACCTGCACTATATTGCCGATTTGCTGGCAACCTCCAACTACGGAAAAACACCAGTAGGCAACACCGTAAAATGTATGGATATTGGCGTAGGTGCGAGCTGCATTTACCCAATAATTGGAAATAAAGAATATAATTGGTCGTTTATAGGGTCGGATATAGACCCTGTGGCATTGCAGTCGGCAAACAAAATTATCGAAAACAATTCTTTTCTAGTCAAAAATATTGAACTCCGCTTACAAGAAAATCCCAATGATATTTTTCATGGCATAATGAATCGAAGCGAGCCCATCGACTTTACAATTTGCAATCCTCCTTTTCATGCGTCGCAAGAAGATGCTTTGCAAAGTACACTAAAGAAAATAAGCAGTCTGACGAAGAAAAAAGCAACAGAGCCAGTTCAAAATTTTGGCGGGCAAAGCAATGAGTTATGGTGCAATGGTGGTGAGTTACGTTTTATACGCGACATGATACGACAGAGCAAACAATTTTCAACCAATTGCTTTTGGTACACCACATTGGTATCCAAACAAAGTCATTTGGCAGCCATACACGATGCCATTACAAGCGCCGGAGCATTTCAGGCAAAAACAATTAACATGGGACAAGGAAATAAAGTGAGCCGCATTGTGGCCTGGTCGTTCTTGAACAGTGCACAGCAAAAAAAATGGCGCGACACCCGCTGGAACGCATTGAAATAAGTGAGGAAAGACAAACAAAAGAAATCACCGCTTGGAATATTCTCGTTGAAAAAAACGAGTTTAGTCCATTTTTTATTTACAATTTTAATGTAAATGTAGTTCCACTATTAATTTTTGAATCAACAGAAATTGAGCAATCAATAGCTAAAGCCAAATCACGAATTAAGTGCAAACCCAATCCCGTTTTAATTCCAACGACCTCTTTATCGTCATACAATGCTTTGAATTTTTCTAAACTTGCTCCTGGTCCATTATCGGTAATCGACATATAAGTAACGCCATTTTCTTGCCAAGCTTTCCAAGTAATGGTTGGGTTAGGTGTTGAAGAAAAAACATTTATAGCATTGCTGGTCAAATTTCTAACGATGGTTTTTAGGTAGTTTTCGTCCGTAAAAACAGTAATATTATCCCGATTTTGATATTCAAATTGAATTTTAGGGTAGCCTGAAAAAACTTTTTTAGTATCGTCAAACAATTGATTTATATTTACATTTTGGGGTTGAGGTTTAAAATTTTCCATTTGTCCTTTGCTCCACAACAAAATATCTTCCATTGATGAAAGCAAATCTTCGGCACCCGAAATGGTTTTATTTTGCATTCTGTTTTTTGTTTCTTCATCCAACAATTCGGGACTGTTTTTTTGCAAATGAAGAAAATGGATTAAATTGGCCACTGGGCTTCTCAAATCGTGATTTAAAATGCTAAAAAAGCGCGTTTTAATTTTGTTGGCTTGGTCTAATTCTAAATTTAATCGTTGCAACTTCTCGTTGGCTTTTTTGCGACTTCTACTTTGATAAAACAACAAACCGCCAATGATTGCCAGCAAACCAATTCCAAAAAGATAGAACCATTTTTGTTTTTTTTCTTGTTCTATAATTTTTTGGTTGAGTAGTATTTCTTTGTCTTTTTGCTCAATATTGTAGGATGCTTCTACATTTAAAATCTTGTTTTTGGAATCAATAGAATTTAATGAATCGTATAAAAAAACGCATTGTTTGAAATTGTCATTCGCATTTTTATAATCGTTTTTCAATTCATACACATAACTCAAACATTCGTAGGCATACTGTAGATTTTTGCCTCTATGATTAATTTTTTTGCAATTCTCAATTTGTTGCAACAAAATAATTTCTGCCTTTTGAATGGCTTCCTGTCTCGAAAGTTTGTTTTCTTTTAATAATTCCGAATCGTCAACAATGTTTCTGTAGAAATTAGCAATGGAAATACTATTCGAAATTGCCAACAAACTAGTTGGTTGATGTTTATCCCACAATGATTTGGCTTTAAGATAAAGGTCAATTTTTTTGCTCGAATTAGTTAGCAAATCACCATAATTTGTGTAAGTTATGGCTAATTGTTCAAAATCATTTTCTTTGATTGAATATTCAATGCTTTTTTCTAATGCTTTAAAACCGTTAACCGAATCTTTTTTATTAAGATATATATCGCTCTTAATTCCCCAAATTCGATCCAATTGTGTTGTGTTTTTTGTTTTTTGAGCTATTACCATTGCTTTTTCTGCATAAAAAAAAGCCTTTTCATAATTATCTTGACTGGAAAAAACGCCTTGAATATTTAGTAATAAATCTATGTTTTCAGGAGTAACTTTATAGGCTTTAATATAGTATTCCATTGCTTTTTTGTGATCTCCAATAAAAAAATAGTTTGCTCCGATATTTTGATCACACTGAGCCAAATTTACACGTTTTGTTTCTGGCTTTTTTGGATGCAGTTTCTCAAGTATTTCTCTTGCAATAGTATGATATTCAATAGCTTTATAAAACTGACTCGTGCTTTTGTAGTAAAATCCAATTTCTCTTGCTGTTCCTGCTTTTGCTAAATCATGTTGAGTTTTAAAAACAGTCAACAACGAATCTAAGGTTTTATCATTCGACCCCTTCGAATAACTCAAAAAAACAAGCAAAAAAATAAGCAATAATATCAAATTCCTCATAAATTCAAACTTTCTTTATAACTTCTACCAATTGGAATTATTGCTCCATTGTTGAGTAAAAGTTCGGTTGTCATTTTTTTTTCGATGTATTGTTTTTGTACCGCATAACTTCTATGAATACGGATAAACGACTGGAAGTGAGATTCTTTTAATAAATTCCCGATACTAGTTAACACACAATGTTTTTTGGTTGAAGTTACAATTTTAGTGTAATCTTTTAAAGCTTCAAGATACAATATATCGTGTAATTTCACTTTAGTTTCAGTATGACCTTCTTTGATATAAATAACGTTGCCACCTATGGTCGATTCAAACAATTTTGCTTTTTGTTTCAATTCCATATAATCTTCAATTTTGTTCACTGTTTGAGTAAAACGGTCTATTTTTATGGGCTTTACAATAAAATCCAAGGTGTCCAATTCAAAACTTTCAACCGCATGTTGTGGATGGGCAGTAATATAAATGCAAACAGGAACTTCCAAAGCTTTTTTCCGAAATTCCAATCCATTTAACGATGGCATATCTATGTCTAAAAACAAGATGTCAATTTTTTCTTGTTCTAAAAGAGTTAATGCGTCTCGAGCATCTTCAAAAACACCAACAATTTTTAAATTTGAAAACCTTTTAGCATACGAAACTACCGTTAGTCGATCTATCTCGTCGTCATCTATTATGATACAATTAAATGGAGTCATCTGGTATGAAAATTTTACAAAATACGTTCAAATACTTACAAATACATACAAATAAATGCTAATTGTCTATTATAAACGTCGTTCGTCTATTGATTGTTTTATAATCTGGTTGTTTTTATGACCTTTGCTAAACAAAAAAAAATAGGCGTATTAAAGTAAATCAATGGTAACCAGAATTTGAATAAGTCGATACCACTTAATTAACTAAAATAGAAACACATGAATCAGAATTTTAAACAACTCATTTTACTTCTTGCTTTTTTTGTCTGTTTTCAAACAGGCAATGCACAACAGTCGGTCAATGCTTCGGGCGGAAATGGCACTGGCGCAGGTGGCAGTTTTAGCTTCACGGTTGGCGAAATAGATTATGGACAATCAACTGGTGCTGGCGGAACTCTAACCCTAGGTGTACAACTACCTTTCGAAATTATGGTTGTAAAAACAAATACGCAAGCCATTATTAATTTAGAAATGGAAGTATATCCCAACCCAACTACCGCCTATTTGTACTTACGAATCACCAATTATACCACCGAAAAATTATACTATCAAGTTTATGATAATTCAGGAAGAATAATTAATCAGCAAAAAATAACCTCCGAATCAACCATCATTTCAACAGAAAAGCTTTCGGCAGGAAATTATTTAGTGCAGGTGCTGGATAATAGTAAAACGCTGAAAATCTTTAAAGTAATAAAGAAATAGCTTGCTAGGGAATAAAGTTATTCTGTAACCATATTGTCTTTTACAAAACTTTTAATAAATCATTAAATTCAACTATAAATGAAACGAGCATGACAAAATTTAATCTATTTTGATCCACAGGGGCTCCAGATAGTTATCGGGATAAATTTTATTTTGTAAGTTCCATCTAACAAATAAACAATCAAATTTTAAACAAATGAAAACAATAACAAAAATCTCTTTTATCTTTTTTATTTTCTTTTTTCTAAATGGGAATGCACAAGTGCCCAATAAATTTAGCTTTCAAGCTGTTGTACGCAATTCAAGCAATCAATTAGTTTCAAATCAATCAGTTGGAGTTAAAATATCGCTAATATCTGTAGTGATGTCGTCTGAAAATACTGAATTTGAAGAAACTCATACGGTAACAACCAACTCCAATGGACTTTTCTCGCTTAAAGTAGGTGAAGGCACTTTAATTTCGGGCGGTTTTGAAGCTGCAATGAGTTCTAATTCGAATAGAAAAAAAATAAAATGTGAAATTGACCCAACAGGAGGGTCTAATTATTCTATTGTGTCTAACGAGGAACTTGTAAGTGTACCCTATGCCTTAAAAGCAAATAATGCAACTTATGCTTGGTCGGCCGAAACTGCTACTACGGCAACAACAGCTACTACAGCAACAACAGCTATTACGGCAAATTCAGTGGCAGGAATACATGGAACTGAAAAGTATTTAGCTGTTTTTGGTTCGAATAATTCTATTGGAAATTCTAATATTTTTAATGAGCCGGAGTCGGGCAACGTTGGAATTCACAACGAAGACCCTTTAGTAGGTTTGGATGTGGCAGGCAATGGTACAATATTAGCAAGAAAAAGAGTTGCTTTAGGGCCAGTAGGAGGAAACCCTGCAACGCAAACAGTATGGGCTATTGACAATTACAATAATGAATTTAGAATTTTCAAACAACCAAATGTATTTGATTCGGGAAACACGTATTTTTCAGTTTCTCCAACCGGAAACATTAATATGACAAATAATTTGAATGTGGCTGGAGATGTTTCAACAAACAAGCTTACAGCGGGTAACAATTCTAGTTTGGGTTCTAATTCAAATATAGGTTCAAATTTGAATCTAACTGGTTCTGTTTCTGAAAACTTAAATATTTTACATATTTCGGGTCCAGAACAATGGGATTATCTTGTAAACAATACCGATAGAAATATTGTAATAATACATGATGATAGTCAAAAAGGAAAGAAAAATTTGATTTTACCTGTTGGACCCGATGTGCCAAATGGAAGAAAACTAGATGTAAAATTAATACTTCATGATTCTAATGATTTCTTACCTAAAGGAACAAGTCAAATCTATGTCGAATTTACCAATGTATTTAATTCTCTAAATAGTATTTCAAGGGGTAGTTTAGGATGGAACAAATTAGGTGCATTTATGGATAGTTGGGGAACTATATATACTACAACGATACGCGAATTAATTACTCACGTAACTTTAATTTACAGTTCCGAACTCAATAGTTGGATTGTATTAGATTCTAATTTTTTTGCTAGTACAATAACTGTATAAAAAAAATGATTTTATTAAAAGTAAGAAAATGACAAACTTAAAATTACTCCTGCTTTTTATCTTCTTCAGCTCTGCTGGAAGGGTGCTTTCGCAATCTAAAATGGATATGAATACGATTTTTGTATGCATTCCGGCAACCGATTATGCTTCCTTGTTTTCAAATCAATTCGTAAAAGATACCCTGTTTTTTTGTAAAGAAAATACCACCAGGACAGACAAAGACAACTATGTTGGAAAATATTTTATGGGCGAATTTGCTACATTAGAATTTTTGCAGCCTTCGGGAAATATGAATTTTGGAGATCAGTTGAATGATATTGGCATCGAATTCAAATCGAGAAAAATAGGTTTATTAGATAGCTTAAAAAATTCAAATTCTAAACTGGAAATCGAAATTGAAAAAGTAGTATATCAAGAATCTGATAATGAAAAATACGCGTGGTATGATGCGCTAAAATTAAAAGAGAATAAAACCAATTTGGAATTTTCAATCCTTGAATATAGTGCAGAATATCTTAAAGTATTAGGTTTTGCGGAAGAAGATTTAAAAAAAAGTATTTCGCCAACCGATTTCAACACAGTGGTTTATGGCAATAACAAATACCCTCGAAAATTCAAATCCATCAAATCTGTTGAATTAGAAGTAAATACCGAAGGACTAAAGTATTTAAAACAAGTGAGCAACAAATTTCATTTTAAAACAAATAAAAATAGCATCGAATACAATGGTTTTAAGATTCAGTATTCCTTACATAAAAAACTTCAAAAAATAAGAATAAAAAATATTGAAATCAATCTGACCGAGAGTTTACCTAAAAGATTTATGGCAGTTTCGCCCAACATCGACTTAGCAATTTCAAACAATACAGCAAAACTAATTTTTAAATAAATAAACATATAAATAAACAAATATAAACAGATGAAAACAAAAATTACTCATAAAATCGTGCTTATTTGCACATTATTCTTTTCACTAAATGCATATCCACAATTGGTAAATAGGGCTTTAGTGGTTCCCGAATTTGGAAACCATACCGTAAAAACATATTTTCCTACTTCTGCTACAACAATTGCCGAAAACCCTTCTTACACGATAGATTTTAGCACATTAGCCAATGGATTAGCAACAAATGCAAGTCCTAATTGCGTGGCTATGTTTGGTAACGATTTGTTCGTTACCTTGACCAGTGCCAACAACCGAATCTATAAATTCCCTAATTACGGTACCGATCCTGTAAATGCCATTGCCAATGTGTTGCAAATAGCCAATTTTAGTAGCGATTATGTCGGATTGGCATGTGATGCTTCAGGTAATTTATACGTTTCGGAGGGCTCTTGGGGAAACACAACTATTTTTAAATATACCGTTGACTCGAACTATGCTACTCGTATTGATTTGGGAAACGGAGGTGTAACATCCTATTTCGCCAATATTACCTTTGATACCAATGGCAATTTGTGGGCATCCGACTATTGGAACAGCCGAATTATAGCCATAAAAGTGGCCGATTTGAGTACTGCCTCTGCGCCTTTTCGTTCCTTCTACACCAATACATTAGATTGGAATACAAAAGGCGGACATAACGAAAACTTGAATGCTAATATACAGGCCAAAGCAATAACAAAGGCATTTTCGCAACCCGAAGGTATTGCTTTTGATAGCCGTGGACGGTTGTGGGTAGCCAATAATAACGATGCGAATCCGAATGCAAATGCCGCTCCTACACTTGTGCGTATTTCGGTTCCACAACAAAATACTATTTTGGCATTAGCACCTAACGGCAGCATAAATGCCGATCCAAACATGACCAATAGCATCAATGGTTTTCAGATATGGAACTTGCCTTCGGCAAAACCGGTGGCTGCTGGTTCAGGCCAATTAGGTGGTTTGCAAATAGATAAAGCCATTGATAGAATTTATGTAAATGACCAAAACAATGGAGCTGGCATGTGGTTGGATATTGCGAATTTAAGCTTCACTACCGATATTTACAATGACTATAAACTAAATATCACATCTACCAGTACCGGAAACGGTGGAATTTATTTGGCTACAAGCACTCAAATTTTATCAACAAGCGTAAATCAGGGGGCAATTGCTTATACCACTTTATACCCAAATCCGTCCAATGGCGTTTTTAACATAAATACAACCGAAAATCATAAAAAAATTACGGCTTTTGATGTTCTAGGAAAAAAAGTTGAAGTAAAAGCAAAAACGAATAATCAATTCTTGATAGAAAAATCTGGGATATATTTCTTGAAAATTGAATTGGAAAATGGCACTCTATTAAATTCAAAAATAATTATTGAATGACCCTGTTTTATCAATGGTTTATAGTTTTAAAAAAAAATACGAGCACAATATTCCCTCCAAATGTTATATCTTTGTATTTCATTTTAAATAAATATGTCAGAACAAAAACTTACCTACAACGAGGCGATTAGTGAACTCGAAAAAATATTAGCCGAATTAGAAAACGACAATATTTTAAATATGGATGCCGTGTCCCAAAAAGTAAAACGCGCAGCAGTTTTACTCGATATTTGCAAAAAACAATTGCATGAACTCGACACCGAACTCGAAAAGATAATGGAACAAATTGATTAAAAACAGGAAACGAACATGACAAGATTTGCATTAATCGTCTTATTATCTGCATTTTGTATAACTACATACGCACAAACAACCGACGATAGAGGCTATCTGGTAAAAGTAGGCGACACAGCTCCCAACTTTTCGATAACGCTAAGCACTAACAAAACCATTCAACTTAACGAATTGAAAGGCAAAGTGATAATGCTACAATTTACAGCCAGTTGGTGCAGCGTATGCCGGAAAGAAATGCCATTTATCGAAAGTGATATTTGGCAAAAGCACAAAAGCAATCCAAACTTTGCACTAATTGCCATCGACCGCGACGAACCCTTGGAAACAGTACTGAAATTTGTAGAAAGCACCAAAATTACCTATCCGATAGGTCTCGATCCCAAAGCCGACATTTTTGCCCTCTACGCTCAGCGCGAAGCAGGTATCACCCGTAATGTTATTATCGACAAAACAGGAAAAATTGTATTGCTAACAAGACTTTATAACGAAATTGAATTCAACGAAATGAAGAATAAAATTGAGGAGTTGTTGAAGTAAGATGGTATTATTTTGTTTTTCTATTGTGCCTATTGTGTTACTAATTTCATCCAGTTTTTTTTTTAGCAATTTGTAATTATTACAACAAAAGATTGATTTTACCGTTATGTAGTAAAACCAATTAAAAAAACAGATTTTATGCAAGTAAAAAAAAATGGATTGTTTGTTATTATCCTGACAACACTAATTAGTCTGAGTGCATGTAGCACTACCGAAGACCCTATCGACAATGCTGTAAAAACTGATGGTACGTTGAATGTAAAAGCGACAACAAGTTCATATCAAGGCCAGTATGCGCCTTCACACGTTGTAGCAATATGGGTAGAAAGTGGTTCGTTTTGTAAAAACACTGTTGGCAAAAGCAGGTGTGCGTAAACAGTATCTTACCAACTGGACAAAATCGTCGGGTGGTAACACTACGGATGCTGTAACCGGTGCAACTGTAAATAGCCACGCTGCGTACACAGTAAGTTGGAATGGTAAAAATGCTTCGGGAACTACCGTTGGAGATGGCGATTACAATGTTTGCGTTGAATTTACCGAAAGCAACGGAACCGGAAAATTAGCAAAATTCTCATTCACAAAAGGAACAGCAGCCGACGCCCAAAGTCCTGCTGCAAAATCGAATGTTTCGAATGTAACATTGACCTGGACACCAAGTGCAAAATAAAAATTTAGATGTATTTTGTCATTAAAAAAATCATTAAAACCACCTTTTGAAAATCTGTATTTTCCGAAAGGTGGTTTTTCTATTCTAATAATTGATATTATTGTTTAATTTTGCAGCAATTAAAACTCAAATAATGAAACGAACATACAACATATTATTTTCAATGACCACCAGTGTTATTTTGCTGGTAATCTTCGCCATAGCTATTGGCTACGCTACTTTTATCGAAAGTCGTGAAAGTACCGAGGTGGCACGTAACTTAGTGTACAATGCCCTTTGGTTCGAAAT
>JAIFKX010000085.1 GCA_020049335.1 Paludibacter sp.
CTCCAACCTAAATACATTGTTTGATTTGCAACTCCATTTGGCACAAAACCTAAAGCTTTATCGGAAGTTAATCCAAAAGAATACAATCCAAAAGATATTGTAGATCCATCATTTAAACCAAAAGTATTTGGAGGTGTGAGGTCGGGCTTTAAAGCATACCAACCCAAACGGGTTGTATTATCAGTCCAAGATCCTCCAGAAGTTAATGTGCTAAAATCTTCTAAAACTTCTGTTCCTATCGCAGATATTGATGTTTGCGCCGCAACGTTTGAAAAACTAATGCTGAACGCTGCAAGTATGCCAACGGCAATAAATTTTAAATTTTTATTAAAAACCTTCATAATTGTAAATTGTAATAATTCTAAATCACTAATAACCTATTATTTTAAACAAACTTTTTGTATCATTGTTCACTTTCGACCTATCAAAGGGCGTTAAACGCAAAAATCAATAAAATTTGTAGCAATAATTACTACAAATTTGCCGCAAAAAACGAATTGCAAATATTTATAAATGAACAGTTTGCAAATGTACTACTATTAATAACT
Organism: Paludibacter sp.; assembly: GCA_020049335.1. Lineage (GTDB taxonomy): Bacteria > Bacteroidota > Bacteroidia > Bacteroidales > Paludibacteraceae > Paludibacter. The sequence goes on from JAIFKX010000085.1 coordinate 549, forward strand.
TCCACCAAATGACTTTGGCATTAATTAACATTTTTAACCATCCAAATGCTATCAATTTAGAAAATTTAGTTAGCTAAAAGTTTCATTTCATAGCTTTGTTGCGGCTTTGTGAAAGTGCTTAAAAATCTAAAAAATCAATTTCACTTAAACAAACCAGCTAAAATGAATGTTATTAGTTTAAATTTTACACAAAGAAACCAAGAAATAGATTTTAAATAAGGTAGAAATAGCCCTAAAAATATGCTATCTACAAAACAAATCTTATTCTGAATTATTTATTACAAACACAAAACAAATTATGGCAGAAGATATATTGCACGAAGTAACTTCAGCGGATTATAAATACGGCTTTACAACCGATATCGAAACCGATATAATCCCTATTGGGCTTAGTGAGGATGTGGTTCGTATTATTTCGGCTAAAAAAAATGAACCGGAATGGATGCTCGAATACCGATTGAAAGCTTACAGGCACTGGACAACCATGACCATGCCCGATTGGGCTCATCTAAATGTACCGCCTATCAACTATCAGAGCATTTCGTATTATGCAGCACCTAAAACGAATGGGCCTAAAAGCTTAGACGAAGTAGACCCCGAATTGCTCAAAACTTTTAATAAATTAGGCATTCCGCTCGAAGAGCAAATGGCGCTCTCGGGCATTGCAGTTGATGCAGTAATGGATTCCGTGTCCGTTAAAACAACTTTTAAAGAAGTATTGGCCGAAAAAGGTATTATATTTTGTTCATTCAGCGAAGCGGTAGAGCATCATCCCGATTTGATACAGAAATACATGGCGTCGGTAGTGCCTGTTTCGGATAATTTTTACGCCGCGCTCAATTCGGCCGTTTTTAGCGATGGTTCGTTTGTTTATATACCCAAAGGCGTTCGTTGCCCCATGGAATTATCGACTTATTTCCGCATCAATGCTTCGAATACGGGTCAGTTTGAACGCACATTGATTGTAGCCGACGAAGATAGCTATGTTTCGTATTTAGAAGGTTGCACAGCACCCACGCGCGACGAAAATCAGCTTCATGCTGCCATTGTTGAAATTATTGTTATGAAAAATGCCGAAGTAAAATACTCTACGGTTCAAAACTGGTATCCGGGCGACAAAAACGGCAAAGGTGGTGTTTATAATTTCGTTACCAAACGCGGCATCTGTAAAGGTGAAAACTCCAAACTATCGTGGACGCAAGTTGAAACAGGTTCGGCCATAACTTGGAAATACCCAAGCTGCATATTGCAGGGCGATAACTCGTCGGCCGAATTTTATTCGGTAGCAGTTACAAATCATCATCAACAAGCCGATACAGGCACCAAAATGATACATTTAGGGCGAAACACGCGCAGTCATATTTTGTCGAAAGGAATTTCGGCAGGTGTGAGCAACAATAGCTATCGTGGTTTGGTACGAGTAGGTGCAAAAGCCGAAAATGCGCGAAATTTTTCGCAATGCGATAGTTTGCTGCTTGGCGACAAATGCGGTGCTCACACCTTTCCTTACATGGAAGTGAACAACGAAACAGCCATTGTGGAACACGAAGCAACCACTTCGAAAATTAGTGAAGACCAGATTTTTTATTGCAACCAACGTGGCATATCCACCGAAGATGCGGTTGGCTTAATAGTAAATGGCTATGCCAAAGAGGTATTAAACAAATTACCTATGGAATTTGCTGTTGAAGCACAAAAATTGCTGGCAATAACGCTGGAGGGAAGTGTGGGGTAACCCCCAACCCCTAAAGGGGAAACCTGCCCCTAACCCCCTGAAGGGGGAATTGAAATTAGTATTGATAATTACAAAAAATAAATTTTCAAACTTCTCACCCCTTTTGAAAACACGAGAAGTTCCCCCTTTAGGGGGTTAGGGGGCAAGTATTATGCTACAAATTAAAGACTTACATGCCAATATTAATGGCAAGGAAATATTAAAAGGATTGAACTTGACTGTTCGTCCGGGTGAGATACATGCTATTATGGGACCAAATGGTGCCGGCAAATCTACCTTATCGTCGGTGCTAACTGGTAATCCAGTTTTTGATGTTACGCATGGCGAAGTTACCTTTTTGGGTAAAAATTTACTAGAACTAGCTCCCGAAGAACGTGCCAACGAAGGAATTTTCCTCAGTTTTCAGTATCCAGTTGAAATTCCGGGGGTGAGTATGGTAAATTTTATGCGCACTGCCATAAACGAACAACGCAAATATCGGAATTTACCACCTGTGTCAGCAACGGATTTTTTGCGCCTGATGCGTGAGAAAAAAGAATTGGTAGAGATGGATAATAAACTAGCCAACCGCTCAGTAAACGAAGGTTTTTCGGGTGGAGAGAAAAAACGCAATGAAATTTTTCAAATGGCTATGTTGGAACCACGTTTGTCGATATTAGATGAAACAGATTCGGGGCTTGATATTGATGCATTGCGTATAGTAGCTAATGGCGTTAATAAACTCAAATCGCCCGAAAATGCAAGTATCATTATTACCCACTACCAACGCTTGTTAGAATATATTGTGCCTGATTTTGTGCATGTGCTGTATGATGGACGCATTGTAAAATCGGGCGATAAAACGCTTGCACTCGAACTCGAAAATAAAGGCTACGATTGGATTAAACAAGAAGTGGAAGGGAAATAAATTAGACAACGGACAACTGACAACGGGTTACTGAAAAACCTGCCGTCTGTAGTCCGTAGTCTGTAGTCATTATCAAAAATGGAAAAACAATATATCGAATTATATAACTCGCATCACGAGACGATAAAAAAACATTCGTCGGGTGTGATGAACGATGGGCGTGATGCTTCGTTTGATAAGTTTAGAGCCTTAGGTTTCCCAACAACGCAACTCGAGAACTACAAATATACCGATTTATCTCAAGCTCTTTCAATCGATTACGGATTGAATATCAACCGATTGAATGTACCAGTAAATCCTTACGAAGTTTTTACTTGTGATGTTCCGGGCATTCATTCGTATCTTTATTTTGTGGTAAACGATGGATTTTATCCTGTAAATGACAATCGAAATGACACGCTCCCCGAGGGTGTTATCATTGGCAGTTTGAGCGAGGTGTCAAAGTTGCATCCCGAATTAGTTGCTAAATATTATGGCAAACTAAGTTCGACGAAAAACGATGGTTTAGTTGCATTTAATGGCGCTTTTGCACAGGATGGCATTTTTATGTATGTGCCTAAAAATGTGCAGTTAGACCGACCAGTACAGTTAGTGAATATTATGCGATCGGATGTCGATTTTATGGCAAATAGTCATAATTTGATTATTTTGGAAGACGGTGCTAAAGCGCAGTTATTGGTTTGCGACCATACAGTAAATGATGTTCATTTCGTATCAAATAGGGTAACCGAAGTTTTTGTGGCCGAAAACGCAAGTTACGAGCACTATAAACTTGAAAATACACACAACAAAACGACTAATTTATCAACATTACTAATCGATCAAAAAGATTCGTCGAATGTGTTAGCAAATGTCATCACATTGCATAATGGCCTCACGCGCAATATGATAGAAATAGCTGTAAATGGCGAACATTGCGACACCACACTTGCTGGAATGGTAATTGGCGACAAAAATCAACAAGTAGATAATTTCACGTCGATACTGCACAACAAACCCAATTGTACAAGTAGGGAATTGTTTAAATATGTGCTCGATGATGTATCGAAAGGTGCTTTTACAGGTAAACTTTACGTGGCTCGCGACGCACAAAAAACAGCTGCATTTCAGACAAACAAAAACATTTTGCTGAACCGTAGTGCCAAAATGCGCACCAAACCACAGTTGGAAATTTATGCCGACGATGTGAAATGTTCGCACGGAGCTACCATTGGTCAGTTAGACGAATCGGCACTATTTTATATGCGTCAACGAGGCATTCCACAAAAGGAAGCGAGATTATTGTTGATGTTTGCATTTACTGCCGACGTGATTGAAGATATTCGCATTGATGCACTCAAGGACAGAATGAAACTTTTGGTTGAAAAACGCTTGCGTGGTGAATTGTCGAAATGCGAAGGTTGTGTAATTTGCCAATAAAATGATTTGAAATCTAGATACTTAAGATATCAAAAGAGGCTCTTTCGTTAGTCGAAACAGCCTCTTTTATATTTATAAAAACGAGATGTTTTTACAATTCCAAATCCACATTGTGCAATTCAATCCAAGGTAATCCTTGTAAGTTGAGCTGCTCCATAAATGGGTCAGGATTAAATTCTTCCACATTATAAACGCCTGCTTTACGCCACAATCCTTTCATAAACATCATGGCTCCAATCATGGCTGGCACGCCTGTGGTGTAGCTTACGCCTTGTGTGCCTGTTTCTTTATAAGCTGCTTCGTGACTGCAATTATTATAGACGTAGTACGTTTTTTCAACACCATCTTTAATGCCTTTAATGCGACAACCAATGGATGTCCAACCGGTATAGTTTTCGCCTAAATCGCCCGGATTGGGGAGTACTGCTTTAAGGAACTGAATAGGCACAATTTTCACACCGTTATATTCCACCTCGTCGATGCGCGCCATGCCAATATTCTGAATTACACGTAAATGCGTCAGGTATTCCAACCCAAAAGTCATCCAAAAACGCGCACGTTTAATGGTTGGGAAATTTTTCACCAGCGATTCCAATTCTTCGTGGTAGATTACATACGATTCTTTTGGACCAATTTCAGGATAATTCAGTGGTTTGTGAATTTCGTGTGGCTCAGTTTCGACCCATGCACCATTTTCCCAATATTTCCCGCGCTGCGACACTTCGCGTATATTAATTTCGGGATTAAAATTGGTGGCAAAAGCCTTTCCGTGGTCGCCGGCATTACAATCTACAATATCCAAATAATGTATTTCGTCGAAATAATGTTTGGCAGCATAAGCGGTATAAATGCTGGTTA
>JAIFKX010000202.1 GCA_020049335.1 Paludibacter sp.
TGATGCAAAAAATAAAAAACATCCAGTGGCACAACGGTTCAAAGAAAGTATCGATTTTTCAAAAACCTTGGGATTGGATTGGACTGACCAATTGCCTGTATGCTACATTGTTGCTCCCGAAACTATTTCGTTGAACGACTACATTCGCAAAGGCATTAACGCGTATGTGCTTGCCAAACAAAACCATGTGGATGTACGATTTCTGCGCGAAAACAGCGATGTGCCTGCCAATGCTGCTTTTGTAATTGTTCCCGGTTTTGCGCTCAAAAGTGATGCAAAACAGAAAATTAAAAAATACCTTGAAGCTGGAGGAACCGTTTATCAGTCCATCTATAACGATTTTGCCTCCAACATTAGCGTGAATCCTGAATTAAACTTCAGACTGGATGAACCCGCTGAATTATTGGTAAATGCTCATACCGAACAGTTAAATTTGCTCGAAAAAATTCCCATGGCTGGACGTTTGAAAATGACCCAGATGTATTATTCACAGAATTTTGAAACACTTCTTAAAAATTGTCCCGATTGCGCCTATCACAGTCTGAATGAAAAAAGCGATGGGGTGTTTTTCAAAACAAAAGTCGGGAAAGGTACTTTTTACTATGCCCGTTTAAACATTGAAGAATCACTTTGCGATACGTACAATCCATGGGAAAATGATGAATCCTATAAAATATATTCTTATCTAAAACCAGAACAGAAAATTGATATTGATTCAAAGTTTGTGGAGTTTTACCATAAGAAAAACGACAAAACAGAACTAATTATTTTGCTCAACCACACAGATAAAGTTCGAGAAACCAGTATTGTATCCAAAAATACTGTTCGACTAAAAAACATGAAAACGAAAGTAGAGTTGGGTAAGGGAATGGAATTTAGCGTAAAACTAAAACCTGCGGAAGTAATGTTTTTGGAAGTGGAATAACATTTAGATATGGCTCAATATTATAATCATCTTGAACTTAAATACAATAGAAAATGAAAAAAAAAATTAGTAGTAAGAAATCAGCAGCTTTATTTTTAATTGCCTTATTTACAATGTCATGTAAACAAGAAGTTAAAGATTTGGCTTCACACGTAAATGTATTTATTGGAACACAGGACCGTGGAAATCTTTATCCCGGGGCAACAGTACCATTTGGAATGGTGCAGCTTAGCCCCGACAACACCGAAGACGGCGAATTTATTGCCGGATATCAATACAACTTTAATTATATTCACGGTTTTAGTCACACACATTTAAGTGGATTAGGAATAGGCGACCTTACCGATTGCCTCATCATGCCGACCACAGGTAAGTTACATTTGAATTATAGTCCCAAAAACATAAGCGGCGAGGGTTATCAATCAAAAATTACCAAAACAACCGAAAAGGGTTCGCCCGGCTATTATGCCGTACATCTTGACGATTATAACATTGATGTAGAACTAACTGCTACCGAAAGGGTGGGTTTTCACAAATATACTTTTAACCAAAAAGGGGATGCCAATATCATGATTGACATGTCCTACTTGAATGCCCAGCCCTGGCCTAATTTAGAAATTAAAAGCGCTTTTATCAAGAAAATTGATAATACCACCGTTGTGGGTGGTAGGCTCGTAAACAATTGGGCACCTAACCGTTATGTGTTTTTTGCTGCTAAATTTTCCGAACCTTTTAATTCATTGGGTTTTGCTATTGGCGACAGCATTCAAAGCAATGTCGATTCTGTGATGGCAAAAGATGTGAAAGCATGGGCTAACTTTAATATTTCGGAGAAAAAAACTATTTTAATAAAAGTTGCCATATCATCGGTAAGCACTGAAGGTGCATTAAACAACCTGAATGCCGAATTGGCAGGTTGGGATTTTGAAGATACGCACCAGAAAGCCCGCCAGAAATGGAATACCGAATTGAATAAATTTAAAGCCGACATACCCGATAGTTCCAAACGGGTATTGTATTATACTTCAGCGTATCGTACCATGTTAGCACCTGTTTTACATGCCGATGTAGATGGAAAATACCGTGGTTCTGATGGAAAGATAAAACAAGGAAAACATACCAATTACCATGTTTTTGGTCTTTGGGATACCTTTAGGGCGGAACATCCATTATTGACTATTTTTCAGGCAGATAGGTTGCCCGATATTGTAAATTCAATGTTAGCGGCAGCCGAGGAAGGTGGGCATTTGCCATTATATCACTTTGGAAATGGCGAAACCAATTGTATGGAAGGGTTTCACGCTTTGCCCGTTATTGCCGATGCTTATTTAAAAGGGATTACCGGTTTTGATAGCGAAAAAGCCCTGAATGCTATGATGCATGATGTTCACGGCAATGGCAGCTTTGGTGGTGAAGAAGATTTTAAACAGGCTGCTTTGATAGGATTTAACCGCAATAATCAAATTTACAGTGCCAAGCTATTTCATAAATATGGTTTTGTACCTGGAGATATGACGATTATGGCAGCAACAAAAACCTTGGAATACGCACAAAACAGCTATTGCGTAGGTTTAATGGCAAAAAAAATGAAAAAAGATACGGCTCGATATTATTTGAAGGCTGGCGAATATTACAAAAATGTGTTTGACCCTAAAGTAGGTTTTTTCAGAGGAAAATATGCCAATGGTAACTTCCGTAAAAACTTCCCTAGCCCAGCCAAGCAACAATCGGGATGGGATTTGACCGACGATAATGGTGATTATGTGGAAGGTAGTGCCTGGCAATGGCTCTGGTTTGTGCCGCAGGACATACATAGTTTGGTTCAACTTTTGGGTGGAGATGAAAAATTCGTGGCTAAACTAGACGATTTTTTTGACCCCAAAAATGTGGGTCTCATTACAGCCGAAAATGGAGGTTACATCGGGCAATACGCCATGGGTAACGAACCGGGTCATCATGTGCCGTATTTATACAATTATGCTGGACAGCCCTGGAAAACTCAGAAAATTGTTCGTGATATTTTGTCCCAAACTTTTAAGCCTACCGTAGATGGACTTTCGGGAAATGATGATTGTGGTGAAATGTCGGCTTGGTATGTTTTTGGGACCTTGGGACTTTTTCCTGTAAATCCTGCTGGTGGAATTTATGTGTTTGGCTCACCTGCTGTTAAAAGTGCTCAGATTTTAGTGGGCAATAACAAAACCTTTGAAATTAATGTAACAAATTACGGAGCCGAAAATATTTATATCAAAAGTATCAAACTCAATGGCAAACCTTATGATAAAACATGGATTAGCCATGTGGATATAATGAACGGTGCTAAACTTGAATTTGAAATGGACAATGTTCCCAATAAAAAATTTGGAGCTGCCAAGTCCACCTATCCTCCTAATGATGCTTACAATTAATAAATCAAGGAATAATATTAAATATCAACAATCAAAAAAATAAAAAAGTATGAAACAATCATTTATGAACAAAAAATCAGTTCTCTTTTGTGCCTCCATCATGATGTTTTTCATGAGTGTAACTGCACAGATTACCAACATTGACAAACAAATAAAGTCAGATTATCAGGCGATTAATAAACATCTATACACAGAATTAATTCCTTTCTGGGAAAAAAATGCAGTGGATAAAACCTACGGTGGATACATGACAAATTTTGATGCCAACGGAATGGAAATGGAAATGCCAGAAAAATATTTGAATACGCAATGTCGCATGATTTGGTGGTTCTCGCAACTCAACAGCGTGGCTCCTTCAGCCGCCAACAAAGAAAAAGCAAAACAAGGGGTTGATTTTTTAATCAAATACTTATGGGACGAAAAAAATGGTGGCTGGCGCTGGAAAGTAAAACGTGACGGTACTCCACTTGATGATGGTAAAATCGTTTACGGTCAAAGTTTTGCAATTTATGCCTTGTCCGATTATTATCGTTCTACGGGTGACGTTCGTGGGTTGGAATATGCAGAAAAAACATTCGACTTGTTGCAAAAATACTGTGCCGATACACACTACGGAGGATATTACGAAAACCTTGAAAGCAACTGGAAACCTGCAGGAAAAGGGTTTAGTGCAGGCGACCGCAAGGGATTAGATACCCACATGCACCTAATGGAAGCGTTTACTTCCTTGTATTTGGCTTCGGGAAAAGAACTTCACAAACGAAAATTGAATGAAATTATCAACTTGATAAGCGAAAAAATGGTGGACCATGTGGCTGGCTCGGGCTTAAATCAATTCGATATGGCTTGGAATCCGCTTCCAGCTATCAATATTAAACGCACATGGAACGCTGAGCGCGAAGGTGAAAAACCAGCTGACCCAACCGAAACAACTTCGTACGGACACAATACCGAATTAGTTTGGTTGATGGTACGTGGGTTAAAAGCATCGCGCGAATCGGTTGAAAACTACAAACCATTATTCAAATTATTGTTGGACAATGCAGTGAAATATGGCGTAGACTATGAAAAAGGCGGTATTTATCGCGATGGACTTCGCAAAGGGGGCGCATTGGTACTCGAAAAAGAATGGTGGCAACACACCGAAGCACTCGTTGGCTTCCTCGAAGGATATGAACTATTTAACGACATTCGCTATTATGAAGCATTTCAGAAAATATGGAGTTTTGTAGATGCAAAAATGATTAACCACAAAGTAGGTGAGTGGAGACGTTTGCTCGACCGCGATGGTAAAGTAATTGACGGAAATATTGGAAATGAATGGAAAGCAGCTTATCATTCAGGACGTTCGATGATGGAATGTGATAGACGACTACAACAATTGATGAAAAAATAAAAGTTTTTTAGTCTTAATGGGAGATTTATTTTTTAACACAATAAAAATGAATCTCCCTTGACCAAAATCTCCCGATTGTTATCTGGATTTGGAAACAAAAGGAGAAGATTCTCGATGAAACTAACCTCTCTCTATTCCTCCGTCAGCTGACGGATTAGGGGGCTTACCACAAGAAAATGAAATTTTATATTTTAATTGCATTATTTTTTGTAAATCTGATTGGTTTTGCACAGCATCCCAATTTGGAAAGTGTTTTAAAATCCAATGACTTGAGTTATTTGGTGCACAACCATGTGGGTGTACATAACCCCGTTCCGCACGGTTGGGAAAAATTCTCACAAACGCAGTCGCCACTCGGACGATTTACGTTTCCGTTGGTAATGGCAATGCACAGTGGCGAAGTCTATTCGCTTCGTGGCAAAGGAGTTATCACCCAGCACACCACCACTTCGCAACAATGGTTACCGTGGTTGTACGAGGCGGAGAACAGTGAGATTAAAATCCGAAAAACTGTTGGCAAGGATATTTTTGTGGCGGAAATTAGCAGTGGCAACGATAAAAATTTTGTGGCGCTGGAAATGAATGGTTTCACCGACCATTATTACCGCGATAAAAATAAAATTGATTTGCAATTCGATAAAGCCAACAATCGCTTCGTTTTCAAATACAAGGATTACAGTCTGTTGGTAACTTTTACGGGTGGAACGGATGTTACCATGAGTCCCA
>JAIFKX010000200.1 GCA_020049335.1 Paludibacter sp.
CGAGACGATTAATATCTTTTGGACTGTAGCTGAAATTCAATGTGTTAACAGCAGGGTTTGGATAAATTGAAAATACATTTGCAGCTTTATTGGCAATAAAATTACCTGTTCCTATATCATTTACCTTAATAACTACAACGAAGGTTGTGTTTCCAGAGCTGTTTGAAGCAGTTACAGTATAATCTGCTTGAGCTGCAACCGCCGTGGGCGTTCCACCAATAATACCAGTAGTTTCATTTATGCTTAAGCCTGCTGGCAATGCCGGACTTACCGAATAACTTGCTACAATCCCCGTTACGGTTGGACTTGCAGATGCAATCGCTGTTCCAACGGTAGCAGTAATTGGTGATGCTGCATAACTTAAACCACTTGGTGCTACTGGCGGCGGCGATAATGAATATACTCCTAAACCAATAAAATTTAACGCTGGCTGTGCTGCAGTCGAATTTGCAGCTGGATTTGTTGTTCCAGGTTCAAATATACCAAAGTTTGATTTATTTGGTAAAGTAGTGCCTGAATGTAGTAATGTAAAATTCAATGGATTTGCAAAAGCAGTACCATCCGTATTCGTAATACTAAATGTAGCTAACAAAGTGCCATCACCTCGGTCGCTAATCACCAAGGCACCAGCATTGTTTATGGGCGATGTGTTATTTTGAAACTTCATTAACCAATTTGAACCATTAAGAGCCATGGTCGGTGCCTTAGTGCCAATGTTGTTATCGGGTCCAGCCACAACAGTTACCGTTTTGGCATTTGTTCCAAGCTCAGTCTGCAAAATAGCAAGTCTAATTGTGAAACCACCAACCTGTACAGGCTCTACAGCATCAACGTCTTTTGCATATACATCATACGATATCTGTTTGGCATCAGCACTCATAGTGAAGTTCTTGACCGTAAACTTTACAGATGTTAAAGCATCAACAGCAAAAACGGATTGAAAGCCAAACACCAATAATAAAAGAGCAAGAAATAGGCTGTTTTTTGAAAATAGTTTTTTTGTATTCATGTAATTTGTTAATTTTAAAATTATATCTTTATTATTTTTTTGTACATCCATAGATATCAATGGTTTATATGGCTTGTTATGTATTATTATTCGGGGAAATAGAAATAAATTCCTGAATCGTAGTTTGGCATTACAAAATCGTATATATCTAAGAAATCTACTGATCCATCGCCATTCAAATCACGTACTAAATATCCATATTCAGAAGTAAAATCTGATGAGTTGTTCATAATATCGTATAAATCAATGAAATCTATAGCATCTGAATTTACTTGTGGAGGATCCATTGGTAGCGGATTACCTGAATATAGCATCCATTTTCCATTAATCTGCTTCATTGGCGAAAATGAAGCATCCGATTCGAAGGCTTTAGTTACAGCATCAGTAAAGTCGTAAGCAACAGTAGAGCCACTAAACGCAACTAATGCACGGGAAGTTGTTTCCAAATGATTACGGGTACGAATGGTAATGTGGTAATCTCCTGAAGCCGCTTCTGGCACCTCGATATATGGTTTACCAGCGGAATGAACTGTACCGTCCTGATCTAATTGCAAACCTGTAATGCGGTAAGCGATATTGCTGTAAGTAGCATTATGCAGTTCTACACTTAAAGTATCAACCACAGAACCTGCGAACTTATCTACTACATCACCCAATACTGCATCATATTCCTTGCATTTATTCATATTCGTACCATTCCAGAGACCTTCGAGGTACACTTTGAGAGTAAGCTGTTTGTTGGCTGTATTCGGTATTTTATCAAAAAAATCAATCGAATATGGCGTTGTCGGGGAGCCGGTTATGTTTTCCGGAAGGAATTTCAGGGTAGAATTTTTTGCGGTTAATTCTTTCGTACTGATTAGATTATTACTTTTAAAAGTAATTGTTTTGTTTACATCTTCTGCATTGCCCCACACCATCAAAAATCCCATGTATCGCTTGCTTGATTCTACATATTTTAACTTAGCAGTTCCTCGACTTTCGTTTCCAATAAATGCCGATAATTGTATGTCGTTCGTTGCTATTTCCGTATTATCAAGAGTTATAATGGAAGTTACCGTCATGTTTAGCTGGTATTTATTTGCATCGCCAGCTTGTGTTACTGTAACTGTTACATCGTTAGCGCCCGTTGCTTTTAGAGTTACAATAGCTGAACGAGTTGAGACAGTGGGATTGGCTATGTTGGCTGTACAAGTTAGCGTGGCATTACCTGTGGCACCAGAACTTACGGACAACCAATTTTGGTCGGATGTGGCTGTCCAAGTGCTGTTGGAAGTAACATCAACATTCACAGTACTATTTGCCGTTTTTGCTATGTTTACCGTGGGTGTAGAAACTGATATAAAAGCATCATCCAATGTTTGTGTAACATTTATTGTTTGATCAGCCAATCCAGCAGTTTTAAGTTTTACGATGGCAGTTCTTGTAGCACCAGTTATATTTTCAGCGGCTGTACAAGCTAATGTGCCATTATTCCCTGATGTTGAAGTAAACTGCCTTGCTAATATTTGACCAAAACTTAAATTGGGTGTAAGTATAAAAAATGCGAATATAATTGGTCGTAGAATTACTTTCCAAGTTTTCATTGCTTCGTGTTTTGATGATTGAATTTGGAGAAATAAAAATATAGAAGAGGCAACCCCTATTATTGGTTCGCCTCTTCTATAAATTCTCACTTACTTTCTAACAAATTTATGATTTGTTATATTTCCGTTTTGTTTAATTCGGATCGTGTACACACCAGGAACTAAATTGCTAACATTGATTGAGTTATTGTTTACTTGTGTATTTACAATAAGTGTACGACCAACATTATCAATCACTTCAAGTCTTTCAATTCCAGTTGTATTGCAATCGAAATAGAGCACATTGCTTACCGGGTTTGGATACAATTTAAGTTTATCCATGTTTACATCGTTGAAGCCTGCCACTACAAAGTTAATCTGATAAGGACTTACAGGTGAACCAACAATATTGTCGGGTAAGTATGTAAGCGATTGTTCAGATGTGCTTAGTTCTTGGTTATTAATAGTGTTAAAGCTCTTGAAAGTGATTTTTTTGTTTACATCTTCCACGTTACCCCAAACCATAATAAATGCCATATATCGGTTGTAACTTTCCACATATTTCAGTGAAGCTGTACCACGACATTCGTCACCAATAAATACCGCCACTTGCATATCACTGTTTGCAACTTCAAGATTGTTAATAGAAGCAATACAAGTAGCTGTCATGCTCATTTGGAATTTATTTGCATCCACTGTCCAACGCATTTTTTCTGCAACCTTGCTTTGTTTAGCAACTTTAGATTGAGAGAAATACTGTGATGGATATTTGAAACTAGTTGATATAGAATTCATTGATTTATACATATAACCAGCTCCAGGCATCATGTATTGAAGACTGCCATACCAATTGCCACCCGAATAGGTTGCAAAACCAATTTGTCCCTTTATTTGGTCGCCTTGAACCGCTGTGAGATTGCCCAACGCATCTTTTATTGGTGCAACAAATTGCGGTACATAACCAATCCAGTTCCAATTAGAATTAATCGGTATAGATAAATCAGCAGGTTTTGCCATAGCTCCAACCATTTTGATTGTTTTAGATTGATTGGTTTTGAGCAAATACATCGATACCTGATCGATGGTTATGGGTTTTTCTGAGTCTGAGTCAATCCACTTACCATCTGAATAACTCAAATAACCATCTCTCGATTTGAGTTGCTCAAAAGCTGTTTCGATGCCTGATTTGAATTGGTTTATCAAAGTTGGGTTGGTACTTACCACATTGGTCGACATCCAATTCCAACCTTGTTTTAAGCTAATTTGTTGTTCTATTTTGTCAGTAGCATTGAATACTCTTGGTGCATCAATTGTACCATCTATTGTAGTTCCCACAAATTTTATTGAATCTCCAATTACATCCACCGCAGGATAAATTCTACCTGTTCCTGCATCCCACAAACTAAAGGTAAGTGCTTCTCCGTTATCGGCACTATTTCCGTAAACGTCCATAAATAGAACATAACTGTTTTTTGTTTTATCAAACTGTGGATTAGCCAATCCTACACAACGTGTGCCAATAAAGGCTGCCAAGATATCTTCGTTATCTTCCTGATAAACACCTTCAATCTGAATTTGACCAATTACATTCATCGACGATTCGAAGTCATAAGGATTTACTGCCCAATCGGGACGAGGACCAGTAACTTTGAGAGCAATAGGTAACATGTCCTGAATACCGTTATTACCGGTAAGTGCAACGCGACTTTCGTACGAACCAACATTGATTGAGTTGTCTACAGTGAATGATAATTCAGCTTTTTCCAACGGATTTAATCTGCCCGAAGTTTTGTTTACTCTCAACCAACTTGGTAAACCATCAACTACATAGTTTTCGTATTTACCTGATTTGTTTACAATAGTTGCTTTGAATGTCTGAGCAGCAAGCACTTGTTTGGTCATGCTAACTTGTTCTGTTTCCCAATTTAATCGATTGTTATTTACAAAAGCAGTCCATCTCATAGGTTCTGTTAGTTCATTACCATTCATATCAAGCACTTTTTTGATAGCAAATTCCAATATGCAGTTTTCAATTTTTTTCAACGGATCGGTTACGGTGAATACAATCTTATTATCGCTGGCCGTATAGTCGAAATTTACTTCGACTTTTTGTCGACTCATTTTAATGCCCGGAGTAATATCACTATATACCATATTAGTGGCTACTCCTGCTGTTGCCTGGGTTTTTGAAGCATCTTCGAGCGAAGCTTCCACTAATTTTCCATCTGCATTAACCGGTTTTTCGAAAGGATAGTAAGCAATAAGACCCGCTGCCGATGCAGTATCAAGTTTCGAGCGCATATCCAATCGGATAATTTCAGATGTAAGAGCAGTTTTCCATATACGAACCTCATCAATTTTACCATTGAAGTACTGGTCTTTAACAAAGCTATTATTATCGTAATAACTTCTTGCCCCAATTGTCATTTTAGCACTCACTAAGCCACTGATTCCTACTGATGGTATTTGTAATCGTTGCTGACCATCAACAAATAAATTGGTATTTCCATTGCGTGAAACGCTCATGGCAAAATGATGCCAATTACCATCGAGTACCGTAACATTAGGGATAACATAACTAACATCTTTGCTAAACAAGTTTAAATCTCCAGCATTATCAAAGCCAACTGATAGCTTTTCATTGGTTTTAATATCTCCAATCCCTTTTCCACATGAGAATATTGTACTGTTTGTTTGTGCACTACCTGTAAACCAAAATTCTAAACTAAAGTTATCGGTAACTGTCAATGGAATGGTAGAAGTGTTTATTTCAACCGATTTATCGATACCATTGAAAACTCCCGACTTGCCATTTGGTTCAACAAACCAGGCACTGTTCACAATCATATTACGGCTACGCACTTTATCTTCAGCCATTTTTCCATTGGCTTCGTCCATTGGCCAATAACCAACTAAGCTGTTTTCGGTGCCCGATTTTGCAGTATTCTTATCACTCAAATCACTCAATATACGACTCACATTCCAAACCGCAACCTGATGAATTTTACCCATGAAACCTGCACCAACAAACAGACGACCAGCAGGATTAATAGGATTTGACAAGGTGTATATCAGTTTTTCTTGACTCTCTAAAGAATTCGATACAAATAATTTAGTTTGCTTGGTATGAGCATTGTAATTTAACGAAACGTATTGCCAATCGCTTTTGGGTGTAATTGCTTCGGTTGTTCCAACCTGAGCATCGTTTACATACAATGCAACAGATGTTTTATTCATTTTTAGCGATAGCTTATCAGCGCCTTCGCCTATAGAGAATATATTTCCAAAAGTAGCTCCATCAGCAGTTTGTACCCATCCTTCGATAGCAAATGAACTGTTTTGTAAACTAATTGCCGATTCGGTTGAAGCTAGAGTAGTAGTATCGCCATCCAAAGCAAGTCCCTCGTTGTGCTGTAAAGTAGCACCATTCAACACTCCTACAACCTCAAAGTCTGTTTTCAACATACGGTTTGTTTGTAATGCCTCATTGAAAGTAACCGCAATTTCGTCTTCGGGAGTTAGTATTCCGCTCGAAGGCGAAGGCGTACCCATAGAAGATGGACGAACTATGTCCTTAACCAAAATAAATTCGGGCGTAATATTATTGATATCAATAATTGAATTTGGATCATCACAAATTGTCATTGCACGAACCTGATAACGTCCATCGTCTAATCCTTTAAAGTTTAGACGGTAATCCATTGAGCTTTTTAATTCAGGAATAATTGAATCCGGAACAATACCTACTGCAAAGCTCACTCCTTTTTTAGCAAGTAGTTTTTCGCGCCAATCCTTAGCTCCATCAAGCTTGTACTGGATTTTTATACCTTTAAAATTAGTATACTCCTGACTGAAGTTTTTCAGTTTTAGCAATACACTATTCCCTGTTTCTGTATTCATGGTCAATGAATCAATGACCAATTCCAAATCGCTACAAGAAGGCACAAATCCAACAGATATATTTTTTGATTTACTAATATCACCACATTCTGAAGAGAGTTGTAAAGTAATATCAGGATAATTCAATACATCTTTTTTTGTTTGTTTTAAAGTAAGCGTTTTAAATAATGGCTGACCCTTCGAAATATAATAGGTACGATTATCGGTCAATGGAACTCCGTCGACTGAAATTATCGCTCCGTCTTTGTTTGTTGATTCATCTACTGATAGAACATACGGACGCGGATTAAATCCCATTGATCCACTTTCAAGTTTTAAACTAAAACTGGCTTCTCTTCCATTAGGAACATCCGTTTTTACATTGATAGGTAGAATGTCGATTACGGGAACATCCAACGCCTGCGAACCAGATGCAAGCGGAAGTAAAGGATCAGTAGCAGCAGTTTTATATGCGCCTGAACTTGTTTTACCTTTAAAGAATAAGGTAGAATCAGGTCCTTCGTAAGGGCATGAAGTGTTTCCGGCTGCTAACTCGAAAATATAGCTACCAATGGATGAATCGACAAATCCTATATTAACTGTATCATTCTTCAAAGCGGTTGCATCTGATGAGAGAAACTTATTTTTATACACGTTTAGTGAAAAGCGGTTATCAGTATCGTCATCCGAAAGAACAAATCCAAAAGTAGTAGTAGATGCTTTTCCGTTACTTGATTCAGATTCTTTTCCTCCTCCAACTTTTCCTTCTACTTCACTAACTACACCATTACCGGCAATTTCGAAACCAACCTGCCCGCCAATCACAACTTGGGTGCTATTGTTATCTCCTTCTGAGTCAACATCCGAAACTGAATAACTATAACTGCGTTCAACAACTGCTCCGGCATCAAATGAGATATTTGTTTTTTCGTATATCTTACCCTGAACATCCTTTATAGCCATAATTTTTGATTCTTCATTTCGAGCAATCAAATTTCGCCAGTTCCGTATGTAGGTTGCCATTGAATCAACCTGATCAACAAGAACTTTATTATTAGAAGGTTTCACCACTTTATAAGTAGCTTTGTCCATACCAAATTTTTCATCTTTTGAATCCAATAGTGTAACATATCTGTTTTTGGTAAGATTCGCTGTCGGACTACTATATTCGTCTGGAGTAACTATTTCGAGAATATCTTTAATTCTTTTCTGCCAAAGTGGAATTTGTGCAGTCAAAATTTCATTCTGACTATATCTGAATTCAGTAGCTCCTTCGGTGTTAGTGGTCGGTTTTACATTTGAAGTTAATTGATACGTAGCACCAACTTTAACTAATTCCAAATAGTTGCAGTCTGTCGAAAACACATTCGTGGATGTACCGATATACACATCGGCATTCGATCCTACAAAATCAGGCGAACTCGATGTTTGTACTATTTCTGTTAATGTAAGTGTTTTAGTGTTTGATTCTCCAGTGAACTTCGCATATTCACCTTCGGCACCTATTGCTACTTTATTCTCGGAGTTAGCAGGAAAAAGAGTAATAAAACCTAAACCGCCACCAGTAATAATATCAGTGCCAAATGTCATACAGTTTTTTTCTGAAAAAGATTTTGTTCTATTCGTTTTTGTACTAAACGAATACGAAATTTCTGTACCTTTTTCTAAATACGAATAACTATTTGTTCCGGGAGGATCGCGTAATACAACCAGAGGCATAATAGGGCCGGGGCCTTTGGTAACAAAGTTTGCTCCAACAACTGGCTCGTATCCTAAAACTATTCCCCTAAAAGTAGTGTTTTGAATCCAAGGCGTTTTTACTTTATCGTATTCGAGACCTATAGTCAGTCCAAGTCCATCTTCGGGAGTGGTGAATTTTGGGAATCCGGCTAAAAACTGATAATTTATCCTACCCAACGAATCAAGTTTCATAACGTGTAACGGCACTGTATCTAATGCATCAGGCGCTGTGTTTTTAACAATTTGACCCATTTCGTTTGTTACAGTAATCGTTCCGCCGTCAGTAGGTACTTTGGTGCTTGCGCCTGCCTTGTCGAAATACTCTTCGTAGCCATATATCGACAAAGTATAAATATTTCCCATAGTGAACACGGGTTTACCTTGTGGATATGACACAGTTTTCCCCAATTTGTAATCAACAATGTTATTTGTAACCGAGAAAAGTGTTACAGTGTCGCACATTGCTGGGTTATTTGCATTTACAATAATATTTTTAGAGTCTCCAAAAGCAGGATACGAAAATGGATCTTTTACAT
The DNA here is from genome assembly GCA_020049335.1 of Paludibacter sp. Classification (GTDB taxonomy): domain Bacteria; phylum Bacteroidota; class Bacteroidia; order Bacteroidales; family Paludibacteraceae; genus Paludibacter. Next base: position 8,730 of record JAIFKX010000200.1, read on the forward strand.
CAATAGTTGGTGTAACACGATAAATGAAATTTTGCTTCACGTTGTATCTAAAAGTATCAATTTTGTTTACTGCAACTTTTAAAGTATCGAAAGAACTAATTGATGGATTAACTTTGATTGTTTTATTATACAAACTCGGATCCATAGTTTGCGTTACTCCTTTTGGCTGAAATGCCACTGAACTTACTGTCCATTCTCCAATAGGAGGCAACTTAACAAAATATTCTCCTGTAATTGAATCTGTTTTAATAACGACATCGCTTTTGTTATTGAGAATTGTCGTAGTGCTTTTAATTTTCTTTCCCTTATCGGTTTCCAATGTACGGGTCGAACCAGTGTTATTTAGCGAATAGTTGCTGTAATTAGTCGGTTTTAGAGTGATAGTTGCTTGTCCGATATTCGCTTTCCCTTTTCCAAAACCAACCACTTTACTGTTCTCTACAAGTCCGCCAGCTACACGGCCAGTAACAGTAACCAAGGTAGAATCGGTAAAGTTAATACTCCCAAAATTCTCATCAACAATCACTTTACCAATACCTCCAGGATATCTGCCATTGTTTTTAAATACATGACCAATCAGAGAAGCTTTAATATAATGCTCACCAATAGGAACATCGATTGTTGCCATTCCTTTTTCGTCGGTAACAACCAATTTGTTATCTCTTGCAACAGCATAATCATCAATCGAAAACGAAACTCCTTCGACTGGATATTCCGAATTTTCGTATTGTACGGTCACACTTACTGGGAACGAAGATTTATCTGTAAAGTCAGTACCATTATGTACAAGGCTAGATGAAGATACATATCGTAGATGTTGTTGGGGCTCAAATTTATGTGTGCCCAAATCTGGTTTTATAGAATAGGTAGAACCCTCACCGATGTACGGAACGCCCGAAATTAAGTAATTACCTTCTTTATCAGTAATACCTTTGATTGATAGCTGGTCGGATATAGGAACAGTAGTAGATGATGTAGCATTAGCAAATCGAATGTGATGTTCGTTGTAAATTTTCTTGTAATTCGATCTATCGAAAGCATACCCATTAAGCCCTTCGTCAAACTGCCAATAACCAATCAGTCCGGATTCATTACCGTTAATATATCGGTTGTAATTACTATTTATTTCTGAAGCAGATAGCGCACGACTCCACAACCGTAAGTCGTCGAGATATCCATTATAAGCTCCTTTAACGTAAAAACCATCACCTATATAAGCTATGGTAGTATCTTGGCGTAGTTTTAGGTTTTCACACTTATCAACTAATTGTTTTTCGTTTGACAGTAATATTTTAGAAGCAACTTCTTTGCCATTAACATAGAGTAACAACTTGTCATTTCCATCAAATGTAACTGAAGCGTGAAAATATTTATCCTTAGGATAAGAAGACATATCGTACGATATTAGTGACGTTTTATCGCTAATTTGATCCAAATAGATTTTTAATTTTCCGAATTCGTACCAAATAGAATACTCTTTCAGACATTCGTAAATTGCCATCTCTTTTGATTCGGTCGAAGGCTTCAACCATGCCTGCCAACTGAAACCATCTTTTACACAGCCATGTTTTTCTGGCGTAAGTGCAACTTTGCCTTTTGCGCCATCTACGCCATTAAATTTTATTGCCCTGTACAGCGATGTTGAGTCGGTGTTATTTTCAACAAAAACCGAGACATTACTTACAGCGGTACCCGAACCATAAGTAATACGCCCTGAAACAGTACCACTTGGTTGCGCAAAACCAATTATTTCAGGATCGTACTTTACAGTATCAATTAAGCCGGATTGTAACTTAAACTCCGAACCCAAGGTATATTTATATAAAATACCCGGTGCTATATCTTTGTCATCGTACGAAAAAAACGTAGCATTATCTGTAGGGATATTTGCAATACTGACAGATGGATTTGTACGTCCTTCTTCATATATTTCTCGTTTAATAAAAAACGAATTACTCAAGTCTTCTCTTTCAACACTCCATTTTAGCTGTATTCTATCAGCCAATGTTCCTTTGCTCGATATTACCGATTTAAATTTCAGGTTATTTTTAATCTCCGTATTCTTATCTTGCCAAGCGGTTAGTTGCAGTGAATCCTCGCTATTAATTTCAAATCGATAATTGTACATTAAGTTTTCTGTTAGTCCTCTGTCGGTATAAGTCGATAAATTGTTATCGCCGGAACTCTTTATTGGTATACGTGTTTCTACATTTGTTAAACAGTTTTTACGAATCAATACAATATTCTCTTTATAACACCAATTCGGATTCCACGTAAGTACAATTTTAGGTGCTTCGGCATCAGTTTTTGGAGTTGTTGTACAACTGATTTTACCATCTAATACCAAATTGCTTCTTTTTGTGTTTATATACGTGGTAGTATTGAAAGCACTTATAATGTTGGAAATAATTGAACCTTTCGGTAAATATCGAAGTCTATAATTGTATATTTTATTAAACACAATTGAGTTGTCAGTAAAACTTGTGAGAGATCCATCGAGCGTGCTGGTAAGTACGGTGTAAGTGGATTCTGTATTTAATTTACGTTCAATAACCCATTTATCCTCAGGGGAGGCTGTATCATTAATGTCGTTTATAATCCAGTCCAAAGATACTTCTTGTTTACAGTTGTTAAATATGGCAGTAAGTTTAGATGGATGTTTTAAACTATAAGTTTTAATAGCCCCAATATTTTTAGTATATCTTAAATAGTTTGATGAATTTGCTGGGTTAGATGCATCGTAAACTTGTTGTACATAATAAGTTTGACTACTGTCTAATTTTATGGTTGGTAAAAATTTAGCCAGCGAACCAGGCATAGATCTCGTTGAATCCAAGCTTATTGAATCCACTTTATATTTGTAATTGGGATCAGAATACAACAGAAATTTTGAAACTTTTTGATTACTATCCCATGTGAACTTTTCAGTCCCATCTATTTGATGAGTCATTGTTAAAGTCGTAGTTGGATTGTATCCTGCATATAAAGGATAACCCGTCTGAGCTTCAACTGTAGTTGTAAATTCAAAAGCTTTAGCATTATAAGTGGGATCATCGGGTGTATTCCCAGATTTAATATTGTTATAATCCCAAATCCAGTTTCCAGTAACTTTAAGAGTAATTGTTTTGCCCATCAATGCGGGCGGAAAGTCCCAAGTGCCCCATAATACATTTCTATTATCCGGAGTAGTAATATAATTTTTAGTTGCTGTTATATAGCCCATAGTACTGAATTTCCCAGTCGTAAAGTTTTCGAATTTGCTTCCAGTTCCATCTTTGTAATCATTAAAACTAAATGTAAAAAGTTTTACATAAGTATCAGTGGTGCCTGGAACTTTAAATGACATAGTCAAATCCATTACCTGACAATATCTTACCGCTAAACGCTGTGTTAAAAATCCAAAATCCATGGAGGTTTCAGGAGATATTGGATTCATGTGTGTATCAGAATAATACACATTATTTGTGTAAGTTGCATAAGTCTTATTTATTGTTGCCGCCATTGAGTTTTTGGCAACTAATAAGCTCATTATTGCTATCGTGGTTATTAAAAGCAGTTTATTACTTTTACCCCGATTTCTCGATTCATTTCTTTGGTTGCATAGCTTATGCAAAATCAAAGCGTAATTGTCATTAGTTTTCATAAATTTATAAATTTTTGTTGTTCGTTTTTTTTACAAAAATACCCTCTAAAACCTTTCCAGCCTGTCCAAAAAGTAAAAAGATGTATCCAAAAAGTAAAAAGATGTATCCAAAAAGTAAAAACGAATATGAAATTATAATCAGAGAAGATAAATGCTTTAAGTGTGAGATACAAATGAAATAATTGCATGGATTTTTATAGTTGTAAAAAAGATAGTAACTTTGTAATAAAAAATAAACGATGTTACGAGTAATATTGCTTACTGCACCCATATTTATATGCTTATTTTGGGTCATTATTTTGGCCGATAATCCCAAAAGTCATAGTGTGCCTCGAGCATTTTTTGCAAAATTTATGTATTTGCCTGTCATTATTTATTTTACACATTTACTATTATATGCACCCTTCCCCCATATTTATTACTATTTCTTCGATATAGTATCTGCTTATACATCGCTGTTTGTTTTTCCGGCCTATTATGTCTATTTCCGGCTGCTTACAGTAGATGCGGAATTCAGTTGGAAGATTCATGGAAAGTTTTTTATTCCTGCATTAATAATAGCAACCATTTATAGTATTGCTATTCTTATTGCTCCCGAAACGGAATATAAGATTTGGGTTTTCGATAATAAGGCAAATCCCTCAAGTGCCTATGTAAAATTTTTGAGTATCGGTCGTACGTTAGTAAGGCTAACTTATTTAATTCAGGTAATTGTAGTTTTAACAAGCAATTTTTTGCTTATCAAAAAGTATAAAAATAGAGCCGAACAATTCTATTCTGATATATTGGATGGTAAGTACAATTATGCAAAACGACTGAATCTATCGTTTTTATGGATGAGTCTTCCTGCGTTTATTTTAACAGCTTTAGGGAGATTCTTAATCAAACAAAATGAGTATTCAATTTATATTGGATGGCCAATTTTTACAGTCATGTTGTTTATAATTGGATATCTCGGATACAAATTAAAGCCAATAAATCCTACGTTCGAAGTCTCAACCAATGAAGAAGATACACCCCAACTCTCCGAAATTACTTCTGCAGCGCAACAACAGATATTAAACAAGCTGGAAGTGGAATTTAAACAAAACAAAGTTTTTTTAGACAATCAATTGAATATAATAGATGTAGCCAAAGCAATTGGCACAAACAGAACCTATATATCATTAATTATCAAACAAGCTTTTAATCAGAACTTTTGTTCGTATGTAAATGGTTTTAGGGTTGACGAAATGAAAAGAGTATATGCTCAAAATCCTCAGTATACAAACGAATCGTTGGCACAAAGTTGTGGTTTCGGTTCCGTAAATTCGATGAAAAGAACGGTTGAAGCAAAAACAGGCATGTCGATATCTGATTTTAAAATGTCCATATCCGGCACTGATAAAAGTATTTAATTTATAGAGCCAAGAGTCAATATTCTTATCTCTAATAACAAGCTTATGTAACAAAGTGCTTATAAAAACAATTTATTGAGATTTTCAAGAGTCTCGAATCATCACTGAGTTTGCATAAATATTAGATATTTCTGTATATTATTTCAGTTTTGCTATTTCTAATCCTATACTGATCCTATACTGATCCTATACTAACAGTATACTTATCCAATAAAGGTATATTTATACGTGTTTATCAAATTCACTCAACATCCAATTGCGACGACTTTGCTACCAAGTAGACGAAGTCAAAGAGACTTAGCCCAATGGATATATTTAAAAAACACGGGCTGTTTCAAATCATATTGAAACAGCCCGTTTGGTTATAAACAAATCAACAAATTACTTCTTGAATGAATTCATTTAATTTCTATGCCAACCCATTATTTGCTTTAAACGGATTATCCGAATTTATGTCCTGCACCGACAATCCTTTTGGTCTTTCAATAGGTACTATTGACGCTAATGCAAGCGATATTTCGTTATCGAGCTCTACCTTCATTATTTGAGGCATATTATACAATTTCTTTTCCATGATATTTTTTATTTTTGATTGCCCCAAGCCCCTAAAGGGGATGTTGATTAGTACCGAATGGTCTTTTCTTACTCTCCGTCAGCTGACGGACTGGGGGCGGTATTGTTTTATTTTATAATTATTCTTGATGTTAGTTCTTTACCGTTTTTTAATACTTTTACTATATATACGCCTGCGGCGTGTTTGAAGTTTGAAGTTTGAGAGTTTGAAGTTATTGCTCCGTTCTCCATTAACTGTCCTATTGTATTGTAAATGGCATAGCTGCTATTGAGCGGTGCTGACACAATGAGTTGATTAGTAGCATCTACAAATACATTTACAGTTTGCTCACCAGCTTTATCAACTTCGGTACTAATGCCCGGTGCGCGGAATAGTAAGCTGAAACGGTTTTCGTTGTTGGTGGTGGTCGTTTTGGTGCTAAAGCTATATTCCGTTTCGGGATACAATTCTGTTTGCGATTTTTCCTGTTTGTCGAGCAGGTAAATACGTGTACCGCTACCGAAATTAGCCATTTCGCTCACTTTGAAACTCAATGAAGCAGATGCTTTCAGGCTGAAACCTAAAGGAAGCTCCATATTGTCGGTGAGTGCATTTAATCCGTTAATAACCAAGCGTTCGCTACCGGCTTTTGTGTATAATTCGGGCAACTCATCGTTTTCGTTTGTCATTTTGGGCGAATCGTAGTTGTCGAAAGTGTTGGCTGCGTTGGCATCGAAGTAAACCAATGTTTCGTCGCTGTAGGTTTGATTTTTCAACTGCAAACGTAAGCTGGCACGTTCACTCACTTTAGGCGCTTTAAACTTGTTCAGGTCTGCATCGCGGTGCTCACGCATGGCGTTGGTAAACCGTGCAGTTGATGAAGCTGTGCCGCTATTTACACGAATCCAGAAAGCTTGCATAGGCGGTATTTTACCCGAAATGGCTGTATTGGCAGTTCCATAGCTGGTTACATACGTGCCACCAACACCGTTGTAGGTTACAAAAGTATACCCACCGCTTGTGTTTTTGGTACGATACCAGAAAGTGCGACTAATGTTTGCGTTGGTTGCTTCGGCAATAAAACTGCTCCAATTCAAATACGAAGGATACGGATTACCAACCAAATTGAATCCGGGACCAGTACCCGACTCAGTACGTGTAACCGCAACATCAACATTACCGGCATTTGTAGTGCCATCGAAGCTTAGTGCACCGGTAGTTCCTGGGTCAACAGCATCGGCTATCTGTATGTATCCTCTGCCTCGGGTAAGTGTACCCGACGATTTTGTATCCCAATTTTTGGTTGCTTCGTTCCATTCCACTACTTCAACACCTCTGCTTAATTCGGCGTAGCTAGCACTTGAAATCGGTGAACTGATATACCAGTTACGACCGGCAGTAACATATTGCTCTACAGTGGCATTGCTTATAGCATTATCGCCCAGTATAGTTGCCGAACCGTCGGCAGAGCTTTGTAGTATCACGCCATTGGGAGCATTAAGCGTATGGGAGCCTAATGAAACTTTGGCAGTAGGAGCTAAAATAAGTTTACTTAGTTCTAAATTAGCATCTACAGTAAGCGTAGCTCCGGCAGCTACTTCTACAACTGATGTGCTTGTTAACCCAAGTGTAGATGCGTTTTGGTCGGTTGTAACCTGAACAAAAGGAGTATATTTCCCAAAATAGGCCGAATTTATTCCATCGGCAAATTGAAAATAACCCCCTGCATACACATTATCACTTCCGTCAATGGCTAATGCATGAACACTATTATCCATACCTGTACCCAGCGCCGACCATGCCGTACCATTCCATTTGGCAATTCTATTTACAGACACCCCACCGGCAGTAGTAAAACTGCCCCCTGCATACACATTGCCATTTCCGTCAATGGCTAATGAACGAATAGTATTATTCATACCTGTACCCAGTGCCGACCATGCAGTTCCATTCCATTTGGCAATTTTAGAAGCAGGCACTCCACCGGCATTAGTAAAACCCCCACCTGCATACACATTGTCACTTCCGTCAATGGCTAATGAATAAACAGTTGAATTCATACCTATACCCAGAGCCGACCATGCCGTACCATCCCATTTGGAAATCTTATTTGCAGGCACTCCATCGGCATTAGTAAAACTACCCCCTGCATACACATTATCGCTTCCATCAATGGATAATGCATAAACAGGATTATTCATACCTGTACCCAGTGCCGACCATGCCGTATCATCCCATTTGGCAATATAGTTGGTGTTTGCCATTCCACCGGCAGTAGTAAAAGTACCCCCTGCATACACATTACCACTTCCGTCAATGGCTAATGCACTAACAGAACCATCCATACCTGTACCCAGCGCCGACCATGCCGTACCATCCCATTTGGCAATTCTATCTACATACACTCCACTGGCAGTAGTAAATTCACCCCCTGCATATACATTGCCACTTCTATCAATGACTAATGAATAAACCCAATCATTCATACCATTACCCAGCGCCGACCATACAGTTCCATTCCATTTGGCAATATAGTTGGTGTTTGCTACTCCACCGGCAGCAGTAAAAGTACCACCTGCATACACATTGCCACTTCCATCAATGGCTAATGCAGATACAGTATTATTCATACCTTTATTAAGACCCCAAGCCGACCATACCGTATCATTCCATTTGGCAATATAGTTTGCTGCCACTCCACCGGCAGCAGTAAATTTACCCCCTGCATACACATTGCCACTTCCATCAATAGCTAATGCAAAAACCCAATAATTCATACCAGTACCCAGCGCCGACCATGCATTACCATTCCATTTGGCAATTCTATTTGCAGGTACTCCACCGGCAGTAGTAAAATCCCCCCCTGCATACACATTGCCACTTCCGTCAATGGCTAATGAATATACAATACCATTCATACCTGTACCCAGCGCCGACCATGCCGCACCATTCCATTTGGCAATATAGTTGGAACCGGCAACATTAAAATTACCCCCTGCAAACACATTGCCACTTCCGTCAATGGCTAATGATAAAACAGAATTATTCATACCTGAACCCAGCGCCGACCATGCCGCACCATTCCATTTGGCAATACAGTAGGTGCTTGCCACTCCACCGGCAGATGTAAAAGTGCCCCCTGCATACACATTATCACTTTCGTCAATGGCTAATGCATAAACAGCACCATTCAAACCTGTACCCAGTGCCGACCATACCGTGCCATTCCATTTGGCAATATACTTAGTGTTTGCTACTCCACCAGCAGTAGTAAATTCACCCCCTGCATATACATTATCACTTTCGTCAATGGCTAATTCGTAAACAGCACCATTCAAACCTGTACCCAGCGCCGTCCAAGCCGTCCCATTCCATTTGGCGATACAGTAAGTGTTTGCCACTCCACCGGCAGATGAAAAAGTGCCCCCTGCATACACAGTACCACTACCGTCAATGGCTAATGCATATACAGAACCATTCATACCTGTACCCAGCGCCGACCATGCCGTACCATCCCATTTGGCAATATTGTTTGCAGCCACTCCGGCAATATTTGTAAAACTACCTCCGATAATAATGTTATTTGAAGCATCTTTGACAATTGCATTAACATAACCATCAGTTCCGGGAGGGCCGGGAAACTGGTCACTCCAGCTACCATCATCGGAGGCTGAGGATGCTTTTGCTTTTTGGGTAAATACAGGCTCGCCGTTTGCGCCATAACTCATATCGTAGCTGCTTACATCGAAGCTACCGGTAGCTTTAGCGTTACGGTTTATGGTGCCGTCGCTGTTGAGCAATTGCTCTAAGGCTTTTAAATCCTGTTTTATCTCTCCCGAACTCTCAGGGCGTGAGTCTATGGCTTGTTGTGCCATGGCATTAAAACTAAATGCTGCCAAAAACAGCAGTAACGATAAAATCGTTTTTGATAATAAATGTTTCATTGATTTGAAATTTTTAATTTAACATTATTTTAAAGACTGTATTAAAATGGCAGCCCATGTTAGCCATCCTGATGACA
>JAIFKX010000021.1 GCA_020049335.1 Paludibacter sp.
AGTTCGAAAATATTCAAAAATTTCAGGACAAGTTTATATTCACTATTGGAGCTTCAACTATCAATAAAATTTATGCCATAAATGCTTGCTCAGGAGTGGCATCCACAGCAGTAGAAGAGATAAGCACAGCGCAATTCGGCACTAAGATTTACCCCAACCCTAGCAATGGTAATTTTACCATTGAGCTGAATGAAAGTTCGACAAATTCAGTAGTAGAAGTTTACAATTTAATGGGTGAAAAAATATTTAATCAGCCGATTAATAATTCGAGAACTACGATTAATACAGGTTTAAAACAGGGAGTTTATTTTGTAAGTATTTCAAATGGTTTGGGTAAAATTGGAACCAATAAAGTTGTTGTTCAATAGTATAAAACACAAATTACAAATATAATCACTGGCAATAACTTAATTTATACATAAAGAATGAAAACAATATTTATTTTATTAATTTCTATTTGCACCACCGCAAATGCTCAATACACACAACTGATATCATTTGATGAACCAACCAACGGTTCACAGCCAAATACTTCGCTTTTCTACGATGGCACTTTTCTTTATGGAATGACAAGAATTGGTGGAACTTATGAATATGGAACCATTTTCAAAATAAAGCCTAATGGAACAGGTTATGTGAAACTACTTGGGTTCAAAGGCACTGAAAACGGAAGAAATCCTATGGGTGCTCTCATTTCTGACGGCACATTTTTATATGGAATGACTGCTAACGGAGGCAAAATGGGGAAAGGAACAATTTTTAAAATAAAAACCGATGGAACAGATTATTTAAAAATACATGACTTCGTTGGCTCGGGAAATGGATCTAACCCTATTGGCTCACTGGTTTTTGACGGAACTTATCTTTATGGGATGACGCCACTAATTAACACAAATGAAAAAGGGACAATTTTCAAAATAAAACAAGATGGAACAGGTTTTACTAAAATATATGATTTTAGTGCTACGAACGAAAGCTATCCTCGTGGTTCTCTAATTTTAGGCGGAACTTTTCTGTATGGTACCACTCAACTTGGAGGCGCAAAAAATGCTGGAACAATATTTAAAATAATGACCGATGGAACAGGTTATGTAAAATTACATGATTTTGATAGCTCATTAAGCGGAGCTTATCCTATCTGTTCTTTGGTTTCGGACGGCACTTTTCTGTACGGAATGACAGAATCTGGTGGCAAGAACGGTGCAGGAGCAATTTTTAAAATAAAGCTCGATGGGACTGGTTTTGAGAAATTACTTGATTTTGCATTTGTAGCAAATGGTGGTTTTCCAAAAGGATCTCTCATTTTTGACGGCACTTTTCTTTATGGAATGACAAGTGTTGGTGGAGCAAGCTCTAAGGGAGTAATGTTTAAAATTATGCCCAACGGAACAGGTTTTTCAAAACTTCTTGATTTTGATGGTATCACGAACGGAAGCAGTCCTACTGGTGATCTGATTTATGATGGAGAATCTCTTTATGGCACAACAGGTTCTTATGTCGGTGCTTTTGATAAGGGAACAGTATTTAAATTCCAACTTTCTACAAACACTGGCATAGCCGAAAATGCCTTAGAAACATCTCTAACTATTTATCCAAACCCTAGCAATGGTAATTTTACTATTGAGATGAAAGAAACTTCAACAAATTCAAACATTGAAATTTGTAATTCTATGGGTCAAAATCTATTCAACCAGGTAATTAACGCTTCAAAAACAACGATAAATACAGGTTTAAAATCAGGAATTTACTTTGTAAAAGTTTGTGATTCAAAAGGACAAATGCATGCTAAACGAATGATTATTCAACAATAAAAACAGATTGAAAAAAAATAAAAAAAATAATTTATGAAGAAGATTATACTTATTACCGGCATTATTTTTAATATATTGCTGCTTAGCGCTCAAAGCAATTCCGATAAATTCGACTGGGCTTTTAATACTGGCGGGGGCTTCAATACTGTAAATCGCATGCACTACAATTCGAAAGGCGATTTATATACCATGGTGACCATTGGCGATACGGCTCAGTTTGGGAATACCGTAGTTGGAGCTGCCAAACAAAGCTCATATCCCGGAAATCTTACTTTTATCGGTAAACGAACACAAGCCGGAGTTTATACAGTGCTCATTCAATTCAAACCTACCAATATATATACACAAATAACAGCTTACGATTTTGCACTGGATGCCAATGATAATATTATTGTTTCGGGAACAGTGCTCGACTGGGTCGGCGGTGGTCCATCTGATTTTGGCAATGGTGTAACGCTCGCTGGTAAAGGTTTTTTTGTAGCAAAATATAATTCTGATGGTTTGGCACAATGGGCCAAACGGTATGATTTAAACACTACATTCACAGCCTACACTGCCCCAATTTCATTGGGTGTTTTACCCAATAATGATATTTATTTTGCTGCACAATCTCCCAACGGAACAAAACCATTCTGGTTAGTACGGTTGAAAACGGATGGAACTGAAATCTGGCACAAGGAATTGCTTGTGAAACAAGGAACAACCATGTCATTTGTGTATTCATCAAAGAACAATTTCTTCTTCGACAATGAGGGTACAACTTACTTTATTGTTACCCAATTGTATGAGGGAATTTTAACCATTAATGATGAAGTTATACCAGCAAACCCAGGAACTCATCCATCTACCACATTTCTTTTATCATTTGATGGCGATGGAAACAAAAAAGAGTATGCCGGATACCGTGGAGGCATAGGTGATTTCGCCGTTGAAAAAGAAACAGGAAATATTATCCTGAAATGGGCGCAATACAACGTCAATCCTGCTCCATTTAATACTATTTCTTATAATGTTAACAGTCAATATCAGGGATTGGTGATATTGGATAAAGACCGGAAATACATTAAAAGTTCGGCTGAGAATTTTTTACTAACCGCGGATGTCAATTCAATTTACCCGCTTGGAAATTTTGAAATCGTTGGAAATGGTATTGCTGGGAACGGTTTTACCTACAAAGCAGGTACACAAAGTTATACTGTGCCAGTTGGAAAATATGCACCTATTTGGAATTTCTTTGATTCCAATCTGAATTTCAAAAGTTTCGTGGCTCACCCAGAGATGAACGCGTATTCGTCGACGCTGTCAAGCATTTATATGGCTACATGGAAAAACAAGTTGGCGGTTTCAGGAGCATATAAGCTTGCCGACAACAGCTCTGTAAACATCAATGGAACAGTGCTTACCACTTGTTTCAAAGATTTGAATTTCGGAACTAAATTTCCAGCCTATGCATCATTGGCTGGTGATATTTTTATCGCTCAACTGTCCCGCGAAGGGGGTTCAACAGCAGAAATTCCTACCACGAATAGAAATTCTGTTCAGACGAAAATTTATCCAAACCCTGCAAGTGAAACCTTAACAATCGAGTTAGAATCAGGGAACGATTCAAAAAGCATTTCAATTACATCACTTTCAGGACAAAAGATGTTTTCAGGAGAATTTGCCGGAATCAGCACACAGCTTGATGTAAGCGGCTTTGCCAAAGGAATCTATTTGGTAAATGTGACATCATATTACAAAACAAATACTCAGAAATTGGTAATCAATTGATAAAAAGAATATTAATTACACTGTCAATAAAAATTTAGACCTATGAAAACAATTATTTTTTCACTCATCATTTCACTTGCGGCTATTCTAATGTTACCAGCCATTTAATCACAACTTTTCGGTAATTACAACTTTTATAAATAATTAAAACAATGTCTACTTTGACAGATTCAAAATAACAATATCAAATTACCGAGGCGAAAGTAATTTCAAGTCCCCTTCAGGGGATTTAGGGGCAGTAAACATGAATTTTTTAACTGCCCCAAGCCCCTGAAGGGGATGTATAATAGTTTCGTCTCTACATTAATATTTTTCAATTGCCAATCTGTCAAAGTATAAATTAAAATCAAACATAATAAAAAACAAGATGAAAATAAAAAAATTAACAATCACTTTTGCACTAATTACAATGGTTTTAGCTTGCGAAAAAGAACAACTAGAGCCAGAAACCCCTGTAAATAAAACACAACAACCAGCTGACGTACTTAATGCAAATTCGGGTTATAGCAGCGTGTTTGATTTAATTAAAAACACAGCAGGAGTATCAGGCCTTAGCGGAGATTTAGATATTAATGAATTTACTGTAGAAAGTAATGGTCAGTTAAATATGGTTTACAACTTTTTAATCCCTTATCAGCAATCTTCTCAATATACGAATATTAGAACGTCTATTAATTTAAGTAATAAAGAAGAAATTACACAGCCCAATTATACTGCTTCTTTCATGCAGAGTTTAAGCGCTATTTACACTAATGCTGCAGCTATTTTGTATAAACCATACAGTAACTATGCCGGCATTGTAAAAAATTCATATTATTTGAGTGGAGAAGTATCGAGCATCATTGGTACTGAGCTTAATTTTGGAAGCTTAGATGTTGACATGTACTACCCTCAATTTAATTTAGGAAAAGTAGATAATTCTCAATCCACTATGCAACAAACTTATATTTCAATAGGATTGCAAAATCCACCAAACTCAACACTATACGGCTGTACGGCTCAAACATATACATTCACAAACCCGTCATCAAGCCAAATTATTTTAGGTGGCATGTTCGATTGGAAACGTACAACCTTACCAGTTAAAACGAATGCATTTTTATTACGCAACGATTCAATGATCGTTTATAACTGTAACACGAGCACTATCCATAAAATAACAGGCTTGGCTGTGGCTGGTCTAAATACAAGCAATACGGTAACATCGTTTAGATCATATAGTGCCAACGGTAACATTGTAGGATTAGTGTTTAAAGAAACAACCAGCAATAAATACTGGTCGTATTCCTATAACTTCACAACTCAAATGCTTACAAAAGGTGTAGAAAACACCTCGCTAGATTACTCCTCTGCCGGCTCTGACGTTAGCTGCGATGAGTTTGGTAATATATATTATAGTGGGGTAGCAGGCAATGGCTCTAATGCCAATGGGGTAAGCGTTTACAAAAAGGATGCCTTGGGAAGTGTTAGCTTAGTGGGTGCTGATGGTTTTTTAAAATTCGGAACTATTATCAAACTTAAATACCTAGATGGTAAAGTGTACTTAGTTGTAAAGGGTACCATATCAGGAACTAGCTACAAACAACTCACGTTTTTAAGGCAAAACTAAGTAAAGAATATAAAGACACATCTTGATAAAAAAAATTCTTAACTTTGATGGTGTCACGAACGGAAGTTATCCTACTGCTGATATTTTCCTGCTCAATTTCCAATTGGTCAAGCCGTAAATATTGCTTATTCTAGTAGTATTTCCTACAAAGTTGGCGATGTAATTTACATCCCATCATCTGGTACAATGACTTTGACAATTATGGAAAACTACACTAGAATGAAAGGAACATTTACGGGCGTTTTTGTGAGTAGTGGAAATC
>JAIFKX010000096.1 GCA_020049335.1 Paludibacter sp.
TTGTAACTGCTTTGATATTTTTGATGTAAAGATAGTTGTTTTTACGCCAATATTTCGTTTCGAAAGTAAATGCAGAACACTTTCATCAATATAATTATCTATTAAAACAATAGAGCTTTGCGCCGATTTTACCAAATCTGCTGTAAATTTCCACGCATCAAAAATCTGTCCGTCGTAAAAAATACCTTCGTTTGGTGGCAGTGATGTTTTTATCAATAAATCAAATTTTTGATCATGTTCTAATATCTTTTTTTCAATTCTGTCAAATCGTTGATTAACAACATGTCCATTTAATAAAAACTCTTTCAGAATTCGGTTTGCCCAAATTCGAAATTGAGTACCCCGCTTTGATTTAACACGATAACCCACTGATATGATTACATCGAGACTGTAAACCGTAATTGGTTTATCCGAAAAAGCATTATGCAAAAAATGCATATTGCTTTTTTCATTAAGTTCTTTTTCTGTAAATACATTTCGAATATGTCTCGAAATCACAGACTGGTCTCGTTGAAATAACTCAACCATTTGTGCTTGTGTCAGCCAAACAGTTTCATTTTCAATTCGAACCTCAAGTTGAGTGGAATTTTCTGATTGATATAATATGATTTCTCCTTCGCTTTTCATTTTATTATTCCCCTTTAGGGGTTAGGGGTTCTCATATTTTCCACTCAAACCCATCCTTGGTATCTTTAATCTCAAAACCAAGTGCAGTCAATTCATTGCGGATTTTGTCGCTTGTAGCCCAATCTTTATTACGTTTTGCCTCCAAGCGCATATTGAGTAATAAATCAATGGCTTTTTTATAAGCTTCGTTTCCACCCGATGCTTCCGATTCGGATTTTAAGCCTAAAACATCTTCGATAAATATTTTAAAAACAGATTTCAATTCCTCTAAATCTGTAGCACTAATTGCTTCCTTTCCATCATATACAAGGTTAATAGCTCTTAAAGCATCAAACAAATGTGAAATTACAATTGGTGAATTGAAATCATCATTCATTGCATCTTCGCATTTAGAGCGCAATCCAGCAGTTTCAACTGTAGATGCGGCTGAAACTGCAAGTTTTTGCAAACGGGTATAACCTTCCATTAATCGACTAAAACCTTTTTCCGAAGCTTGTAGTGCCTCATTCGAAAAATCGAGTGTGCTTCTGTAATGCGATTGTGCCATGAAAAAGCGAACAGTCATAGGCGAGTAACCTTTATCAAGTAATGGATGACTACCGGTGAAAAGTTCTTTTGGTAGAAATCCGTTACCAGCACTTTTCGACATACGTACTCCATTTACAGTGAGCATGTTAGTGTGTAACCAGTAGTTCGCGGGTGCTGAATGGTTACATGCCTGCGATTGTGCAATTTCGTTGGTGTGATGTGTGGCCTGTAAGTCCATTCCTCCGCCGTGTATATCAAAAGTATCACCAAGGTATTTTGAACTCATGGCAGAGCATTCCAAATGCCAACCTGGAAATCCCCAACCCCATGGTGATGGCCATTGCATCAAAGTTTCAGGCTTTGCCTTTATCCATAAAGCAAAATCCAAGCGACCTTTTTTATCATCCTGGCCTCCAAGTTCACGAGTTCCTTCAAGCAAGTCGTCCAATTTGCGGTTAGTCAGAATCCCATACTCAAAATCTTTATTATATTTCTCTACATCAAAATAGATTGTTCCCGATTTTTCATACGCATAACCACTTTCAAGAATTTTTTTGACTATTTCAATTTGTTCCGAAATATGACCAGTTGCAGTAGGTTCGATGCTTGGTGGAAGTGTATTGAAAATGTTCAAAATCTCGTGAAAACCGTTGGTGTATTTTTGCACAATTTCCATAGGTTCCAATTGTTCCAACTTTGCTTTTTTGGCAAATTTATCATCGCCCTCGTCGCGGTCGCCTTCCAAATGCCCAGCATCTGTAATGTTTCTAACGTAACGTACTTTATAACCCAAGTAAATGAGGTATCGATAAATTAAATCGAACGAAATAAACGTACGACAGTTTCCCAAATGTACATCGCTGTAAACGGTTGGTCCGCAAACGTACATGCCTACTATGTTTTTGTGGATTGGTACGAATTTTTCTTTCTTGCGACTTAATGTGTTGTAAATGTATAAGTTGTGTTCCATAATTCAAATTTCAAAATAACATTCCTTGTTCTCCCAATTTTATTTTTCCTAAATGTTTATATGCTAATTCCGTTACTTCTCGTCCTCTCGGAGTGCGTTTCATAAAGCCTTCTTTTATAAGGAATGGCTCATAAACTTCTTCGATCGTTCCAGCATCTTCGCCCAACGCTGTTGCAATGGTCGATAATCCTACTGGCCCCCCACGGAATTTATCAATGATGGTATTCAAAATTTTATTATCAATTTCGTCGAGACCATATTTGTCGATATTCAAGGCTTCTAAGGCATAACAAGCAATTTCCATGTCGATGCTGCCATTTCCTTTTACTTGCGCAAAATCGCGCACACGTCGAAGCAAGGCATTTGCAACGCGAGGCGTTCCTCTACTGCGACCACCAATTTCGACAGCTGCATCGTGTACAATTGGAACATCGAGTAAACTTGCTGAACGCTTTATAATCCCGGTAATTACTTCAATATCATAATATTCGAAGTGACAATTGATTCCAAAACGCGCACGAAGCGGAGCTGTAAGCAAACCACTGCGAGTTGTTGCACCTATGAGCGTAAATGGATTCAAATCGAGCTGAATAGAACGGGCACTTGGTCCTTTATCTATCATTATATCAATGCGATAATCCTCCATAGCCGAATATAAATATTCTTCTACTATGGGGCTCAATCGATGAATTTCGTCGATAAAAAGCACATCGTTTGGTTCTAAGCTAGTAAGTAAACCAGCTAAGTCGCCCGGTTTATCCAATACAGGACCCGATGTAATTTTAAAACCAACATTCAGTTCGTTGGCAATAATATTTGAAAGCGTTGTTTTTCCAAGTCCCGGAGGTCCGTGCAACAGCACATGATCGAGCGATTCGGTACGCATACGCGCTGCCATGACAAAGATTTTCAGATTCTCGACAATTTTATTTTGCCCTTGAAAATCATAAAATGACAACGGTCGCAAAGCGTTTTCGAACTCTTTTTCGCCTTTTTGATTGTTTCGTATATCGAAATTTTCTTCCATATTTTTATTTTGTCAAACTCCTGAACACTTCCTCCATGCTACGTTCTACTGGCTTAATCATCAAAATCTTATTCTTAGTTTTTACTGCAAAATCAAAAATATCCCCACGAATATCTTTCGTTGCAAGTATAGTATATGTGTTATTTCCTTTCGGAGAAATTGAATTAATATTTTCAATTCCAGAAATTTCTGCTTCATTCAAAAACTCTACTTCAAACTGTAAATTATTCTCGTCAAATAGATTTATTTTTGAAATATCCGTATAATCTGCCACAATTTCACCCTTGTTGATAATCAGTACTCGATTGCATATTGCTTTGATTTCCTGCATAATATGCGTGCTGAAAATCACCGTTCGGTCTTTACCCAATTCGCGAATCAAGTTGCGGATTTCTTCCAACTGATTAGGGTCAAGTCCTGTTGTAGGTTCATCCAAAATCAATACTTTAGGATTTGGAATCAATGCCTGAGCTAATCCTACTCGCTGACGATAGCCTTTTGAGAGTTGCCCGATTTTCTTCTGAAATTCAGGTCGCAAACCAACTTTGTCAATCAGTTCGTCAACCAATTTATCTTTTCCTTTTTCAATTCCATGCGTTTCAGCTACAAAAAGCAGGTATTCTTTCACATACATTTCAGGATAAAGTGGATTTTGTTCCGGCAAATAACCTATCAATGCATTTGTTTGCAGCGTATTATCTTTCACTTCCATACCACAAACCTGCACAGAACCTGTATTATACGACAATGCTCCGGCAATAATTTTCATAGTGGTAGTTTTTCCGGCACCATTTGGACCAAGAAAACCAACAACTTCTCCTTCACCAATTTCGAAGCCAATATTGTTCAAAACTGTTTGCTCGCCGTAGTTTTTCGAAAGATTGGATATACTTATTGACACTGTTTTTAAGTTTGTGTTTGTAATTTGCAAAAGTACTAAATATCAATCGTTGTGTAAAATAATTTTACAAATTTACATTTTATGTTTCCTTTTTAAATCGTTTTTCTATCTTTGCAGTTGAATATACAATTGTTAAATACCTTTCTTCATAATACTGCTAATGATTAACCGAATTTTCGACAACTCAATAAAGTTTGCTGTTTTATTTTTTCTGTCAATTTCAATTTCATTTTTAGTTTCCGCACAAACTACATTCTCAAATCGAACTTTATCGTTTTTTACCTCGATGTGGAAAAATATTCCTCAGGAAAAAGTATATCTACATACCGACAAACCTTATTATAGTGCAGGCGAAGATATTTGGTTTAAAGCGTACCTTATAAATGCATCAACGCATTTACCCGACACTAAAAGTCGATTTGTATATGTCGAATTAGTTAACTCTTTCGATTCTGTTATACATCGGGTTAAGGTACGAAAAGATAGTCTTGGCTTTTCAGGAAACTTAAAATTAAGTGCTGAAACAGCTGCTGGTGATTATGTTTTAAGAGCTTACACCTATTGGATGCAAAATGCCGGAACTGATTTCTTTTTTAATAAACAACTAAAAATTGGTAATATTATTGACGATAGGCTTCTAACCAATATTCGATTTGGTGAAGTTGTAAATGGCTTTCAGACAGTTACTTTCCAGTTACGCGATGTAAACTCTAAGCCTCTAGTTGGTAAAATGGTTAAACTCTCGATGATTGGTTTAAAAAAGAATATTAAGCCAATTTCCTTAAAATCAAATCAACAAGGCGAACTGAGCTGGCGTATTCCCGTTGATACTGTTGCTGATACAAAAAAAGTGATAAATTTAACGTTGGATGATCCTGCATTAAAATTTACAAAGCAGTTTAATGTACCTGTTGCTTTCGACGATTTCGATGTGCAATTTTTCCCCGAAAGTGGTTCTTTAATCAAAGAAAATGTTCAAACTATTGCTTTCAAAGCTATTGGTAGTAATGGTCTATCAGTAAATGTATCTGGTAAAGTTTATGATGATAAAAATAATGAAATAACAGAAATTTCGAATTCCTACAAAGGAATGGGTAAATTTTCGTTGTTTTCACAGTCGGGAAATAAGTACTATGCAGTTTTAAAGAATGAAAAAGGTGTTGAAAAAAGATTTACATTGCCTTTTGTTCAAGATAAAGGTATATCAATGAAGATTATAGCCAATAAAGGTAAAATTTATTATGACATAAATAAACAACTACCTGACAGTATTCAAAGTCTTTTTATGCTTATTCACTCGCGAGGAGTTGTTTATGTGTTGCAGCCCTTAAAGTTTATGAGTGGACAGATGGAACATGAAAAATTGCCTGCAGGAATAGCCTCATTTTACGCCTTTATTTTGTAAAAAACAGTAATCTATACAATATTAATATTAATAGTGATAAAAAGGCCTATAAAAAGCGTGAAGAAGTGAAGCTGGATTTCATTATTTCAGATATAGATGGTAAGCCAATGAATGGAAATTATTCGATTAGTGTTACCGATAAAAAGCTTGTAATTCAGGATTCAACAGCGGATAATATTGAAAGTTACTTCCTTATGTCTTCCGATATAAAAGGTTACATTGAACAACCTGCCGATTTTTTTACGGATAAAGATATCAATTCACGCGAAAAACTTGATTTGTTAATGTTAACGCAAGCATGGCGTAGGTTCGATTTATCCGAATATACAAAACGAAAATTTAAACGCCCTGATTATTATCTTGAAATGGGACAGGCTATTTCGGGTAAAGTGCTGAATATTGCGAATAAGCCATCCAAAAATTGTGATATTATTATGTTGTCGAATTACAATAAGTCTTTTCGTATGGCTACAACCGATTCACTAGGCCAGTTTTTAATTGACGGCATCGAATTTCCGGACAGTACGATGATAATGCTCAAAGCCCGAAAAAAAAAGAGTTTAACTGATGTTGAGATTATACCCGATGCCGATAATTTTCCTGCTACATCAGTTTTTATTCCGTATAAAAATGAGGGAACTGATTCTAAACTAGCAAATTATTGGCAGGCAGCCAAAGAAAAGTACTACACCGAAGGCGGTATGCGTGTTATAAACTTAGATGAACTGACAGTTACTGCAAGTTCCAAACCTACATCCGACGAAAATCCAATGTATGCAGGTGCAGATGATAAAATAACTTCTGAAACTCTTGATAAGTTTACCGGTATGAGTATCTTGAATTATTTACAAATGGTTCCCGGTGTGTCAGTAATGGGAGAATCTATATCAATTAGAGGTGGTACGGGTAGTCCTTTATTATTAATTGATGGATTCGAAACCGAAAACATAGAAGATATAACATATTTAACCACCAATGATGTTGAAGAAATAGCAGTTTTTAAAGGTTCGAGTGCTGCAATTTTTGGTTCAAGGGGCGGAAATGGAGCAATTGCAATAACTTTAAAGAAAGGAATTGCCATTAAACACTCCACTCCAATCAGTCTTTCTGTGATAAAACCCTTGGGTTTTCAGAAAGCATCGGCTTTTTATATGCCGAAATATGAAGTGGAAGAAATTAAAAACGCATCAAAATCTGACCTGCGGACAACGATATTTTGGGGTGATAAGCTTAAAATGGATGAAAATGGTAAAATAAATCTGCAATTTTTCACTGCCGATCCGCCCAATAATTACAATTTTGTACTTGAAGGAGTTTCTGAAAATGGTCAGTTTATTCACAAATCCGGAATTATTTACCGCGAAGAAGGACTTCCACAGGTTTATTATTAAATTTTTTTCAACCTTCAACTATCGTCAAATCAGGCAATTTGGGTGAAAAACATGTTTTTGAGCATAAAATTCGGTAAAAAATATTTGGTATAACGGAAAAAAGTATCTACTTTTGCACCCGCTTTCGAGAGAGAAGGTGACTACAAATGCTGTTTAGGAATTAAATTAAAAATAATTTTCAAAAACGTTTGGTAGAATAAAAAAAAGTAACTACTTTTGCACCCGCTTTGAGAGAGAAGCTTTAGAATTTAAAGTTCTGAAATAACAGGCAGCAAACAATTTCAAT
>JAIFKX010000228.1 GCA_020049335.1 Paludibacter sp.
GGTAAAAATTTGATTGATAGCGCTTTGCTCGAAAAACAAAAAGCGGAAGGCGTAAGCCGTAAATTGGTTCGTTTTGAACTTAGTGAGCGTGGCATTCCGCGTCATGGTTACGATATTACAAACTTACAGGGCGAAAAGATAGGAGAAGTTACGTCGGGCTGTATGATTCCGGGCACAAAAACAGGAATTGGCATGGGTTATGTGCAGGCAGCTTATTCAAAAGCCGGTTCGGAAATCGGAATTCAGATTCGAAACAACAATTTAAAAGCGGTAGTTGTAAAATAAAACCACTTTTTATTCGATAAAACCACCGCCCAAAATCCTATTATTCAGGTAAAAAACAGCTGACTGGCCAGGAGCAATGGATTCGAGCGGTTCGTGGAGCAGTACTTGTGCACGGTTATCGGATAGAAAATGCACACGGCAAGCGGTATTTTGTTTTCGGTAGCGAATGCGACAATATATGTCGGTTTCGCTGCCGAAAATTGTTTTATCCACTACATTCACCGAATGAATTGTAAATTCGGTTTTGTACATAGCCGAAAGTGGCGCTAAGACTACTTCGTTTTTTTCGGGTAAAATCTGCTTTACAAAAACTTTCCTATTGAGGTGTATCAGTCCGCGTCGCTGTCCAACGGTGTACAAAGCAAAGCCATTGTGCCTACCGAGCACATTTCCGCTTTCGTCCACAAAATTTCCGGCATAAATGTACTCGTCGGGATTCGTTAATTGCGACTTGAGAAAAGGGCGATAATCCCCTTGACAAAAACAAGCTCCGAGACTGTCTTTTTTTTCGGAAACTTTCCGAAAACCATGTTCAGCAGCTATTTTGCGAACATCTGTTTTGTAAAAACCTCCCAATGGAAATACGATTCGAGCCAATTGTTGCTGCGTAAGTCCCCACAAAAAGAAAGATTGGTCTTTATCCGGATCTACGCCCTGGCATACAAAATAGTGCTCATTCTCGTTTTCAATCTGTACGTAGTGACCCATAGCTACTTTCGGACAGCCCAAACGGTCGGCTTCGTCAATCATTAGTTTCCATTTCAACTCGTTGTTGCACTTCACACAAGGGAAAGGAGTTCGACCCGCAAGGTATTCGTTTACAAAATAACCCACAATTTTTTCCTTAAAAAGCGCACGGGCATCGTAAGTGACGTGCTGAATTCCTAATTGTTGGCACAACTCTTCCGCATCTTTCAAATGTTGGTTTTCGCCTTCTTCCCAAAACCGAAACGTAATACCCACAACTTCGTAGCCCTGCTGCTGCAAAAGAATGGCAGCTACCGAACTATCGGTGCCGCCACTCATGCCTAACAAAATGCGTTTATCCATTACTTCGCAATTCTTCTAAGTCCTCGCTTAGCAGTTCCCATTCGTACATTTTATGTTCCAACTCTCGTTGTTTTTTTTGGAATTTCATAATAAAATCGCTATCGGTTGCAAATTCTGGTAATTGCAATTTCTGACTCATTTCGGCCAAATCAATTTCGTATTTCTGAATTGCGATTTCCATTTCCTCCACATCTCGTTCGGCTTTTCGAATTTTACGATTCAATTCCTTGCGAGCTTCGTATCCTAATTTATTATCCGAAACCGTTTTATCTGCCTCCTGAGCCTCTTTCCTTTCAAGTGTTTTAATTTCGAGTTCGCTCAGGTTTTGCATTTTTTTATACTGCAAAAAAGCATAAATACCACCCAAATGTTCGCGTACTTTTTTATTGCCAAACTCATACACTTTATCAACTAAACCGTCGAGAAATTCACGGTCGTGCGACACGATTATTGCAGTGCCATCAAAAGTTTTAATCGCCTCTTTGAGCACTTCTTTGGAGCGCATATCCAAATGGTTGGTAGGTTCATCGAGAATCAGTAAATTCACCGGTTCGAGTAAAAGTCGAATCATTGCCAATCGGCTTCGCTCACCACCCGACAGCACTTTCACTTTTTTGTCGGAAGCTTCGCCTCCAAACATAAAAGCACCCAAAATATCGCGAATTTTGGTACGAATATCGCCCACAGCTACGTAATCAATGGTTTCGAAAACGGTTTTACTTTCGTCGAGCAACGAAGCTTGGTTTTGTGCAAAATAGCCAATTTTCACATTGTGTCCGTGTTTGAGCTTTCCCGAAAACTCAATTTCATCCATTATACATTTCACCAAAGTCGATTTTCCTTCGCCATTCTTACCCACCAATGCTACTTTTTCGCCTCGGTTGATAATTAAACCAATATTATCGAGCACTACATGAGTACCATAAGCTTTAGTCAAATTTTCCACTTCTATTGGGATAATTCCCGAATGAGGTGCTGGTGGAAATTTAAGGTGTAGACGCGAATTGTCTTCCATATCCACTTCGAGGCGCGCCACCTTATCGAGCTGTTTAATACGTGATTGTACCTGAACAGCTTTGGTAGCCTTGTAGCGAAAACGGTCGATAAAATCCTCCGTTTCCTGAATCATTTTCTGCTGATTTTCGTATGCGCGCACCTGTTGCTCGTGTCGTTCTTTGCGCAGTTCAACGTATTTGGAATAATTGACGTTGTAGTCGTAAATTTTACCCAGAGAAATTTCGATAGTGCGTGTAGTAACGGCATCGATAAAAGCCTTATCGTGCGAAACAAGCAGCACTGCACTTCCCGAAGTAACTAAAAAGTTTTCGAGCCACTGTATGGATTCTATATCGAGATGATTGGTAGGCTCATCGAGCAACAAAATATCGGGGCGCTGTAGCAAAATTTTAGCCAATTCGATACGCATACGCCATCCGCCACTAAATTCGGCACATTGTCGTTCGAAATCGGTGCGCAGAAAGCCCAAGCCCAATAATGTTTTTTCTATTTCGCCATAAAAATTACCACTTCCAACAATATTGAGGTGCTCGGTATGATGCGAAAGACGGTCTATTAAATCGTGGTACGATACACTCTCATAATCAGTTCGGTCGGCTAATTCCTGACTAATTTTGTCTATTTGCACTTGCAACGAAGTAATATGTTCGAAAGCTTTTTCAGCCTCCTGCATTACTGTTGTTCCATGATTATGAATCATGTGCTGCGGCAAATAACCGATAGTGAGGTCTTTGGGAATGGTGATTTTGCCACGCGTAGGAGCTTGAGTTCCGGCAAATACTTTCAATAAAGTTGTTTTTCCGGCACCGTTTTTTCCTACAAGCGCAATTTTATCTTTTTGATTTACCAGAAAAGTAATTTCGTCGAACAAAGGCGACCCACCAAATTCAATTGTAAGTTGTTCTACTGAAATCATTTATTATTTTGATGTGATGATGTGTTGAAGTGATAATGTTATGACGTTTTACCGTTGTATAATAATTTTGCAAAGTTACAAAAAAAAACATAGCAATAGAACATACTTAAAATACTTATTAGTGATTCGGGATAACTATATAAATATACGCTTTTCATGTCCAAAGAAGGGAGTGTATATGTTCCTATAGAATTTCGGAATAGCCCTGAAAAGGCTTGTTTGAAAGCTGTTGATGATTGTGATTTATTCTTAGGAATTATATTTCCACGTTATGGATTAGGTATAACACATAAAGATGTGTTTTGGCATGAACATATTAATCACCTGCATCCAAGGATTTGTTGGCACTAACTTAGTGCAGGCTTTGAAAGCCAACCAGAGCAATTGATGGGGTGGAAATTGAGTTTGTGGTGGTGTTTTTCAGAAATAATATTATCTTTGTAATTATTACGATTGTAATTATCCTAAAAAAGCTATAATTTGTGTCGGTAAAAAATCCATTTGTCATTAGCGGCTGTATTTCGCCCTATTATTTTTGTGATAGGGAAGAAGAGGCAAAAACCTTGGTTCGCTATCTTACCAATAATCGGAATACGGCACTAATTTCTACCCGCAGGATGGGGAAAACTGGCTTAATTCAGCATTGTTTTCAGATGCCCGAAATTCGTGACTCTTTTCATTGCTTTTTTATTGATATTTATGCCAGTTCAAATCTCCGCGATTTAGCATTCGTATTGGGCAAAGTTGTATCGGTAAACTCAGCCGATTTTATTCGCAGGCACCAACTACGTTCGGCCAGCTCCATACAAGCAGCTATGAAATACCTGTTAGAAAAGGACCTAATGACGGTTGAAAATCAGGTGTATTCGGTTTACGATCGTTTTTTTTGATTTTGGCTGAAAGAGAATTTTTAAAAAATATTGATAATGAACATATTAATCACCGGTATTCACGGTTTTGTAGGCACCAATTTAGTGCAGGCTTTAAAAGCAAACCATAGCATTTATGGATTGGATATTGTTAGCCCCCAAAAGGAGGGAGTTGTGCATACTTTTGGGTGGAATGACTTGGATGCTTTACCTCCAATTGATGCAATAATTCATTTAGCTGGCAAAGCGCACGATACAAAAAATCAGACCGTAGCTCAAACGTACTTCGACATTAACACCGGTCTCACACAGAAAATATACAATTGGTTTAGGGCTTCGTCGGCAACGAAATTTATCTTTTTCAGTTCGGTAAAAGCCGCTGCCGATAGGGTAGAGGGCATTTTAACCGAAGAAGTGGAGCCTACACCGCTTGGACCTTATGGCGAAAGCAAAATTGCAGCGGAGAAATATATTCTTGTAGAGACGCAATGCTTTGCGTCTGAAAATACCAAAAAGACGCAAAGCATTGCGTCTGATTCTGAGACGCAAAGCGTTGCGATTGATTCTGAGACGCAAAGCATTGCGATTGATTCTGAGACGCAAAGCATTGCGATTGATTCTGAGACGCAAAGCATTGCGTCTCTACGGCAAAATTATTACATTCTTCGTCCCTGCATGATTCATGGGCCAGGAAATAAGGGAAACCTAAATTTGCTGTACAATGTGGTAAAACGAGGAATACCATATCCGTTGGGTGCTTTCGAAAATCGTCGTTCGTTTTGTTCTATCGATAATCTGAGTTATGTAATTAATGGGCTAATTGCGAACGATGTGGAAAGTGGAGTTTACAATGTATGCGACGACGAAACTGTTTCGACCAACGAGTTGATTGAAATTATTTCATCTTCGCTTGGAAAGGAAAGGCAAATTTGGCATTTAAATAAAAAATTTATTGAATTGGCAGCCAAAGTAGGTTCGGTTTTGCATCTGCCACTCAACACCGAGCGTCTTCAAAAATTAACAGAAAACTATGTAGTGTCCAATGCTAAAATTAAAAAAGCACTTGGTATAAAAGCTATGCCCGTATCGGCATCCGAGGGTTTAATAAAAACGCTGAAGAGTTTTAGGGAATGATTTTTTTTTCAGTTAACCCAAAAAAATGAAAGATAAAGATGTGATTTAGTTATCGAATGAAGCTAATAAAGTTTTTTAGGGGCTGCACTAGTCATATCATATTAGCTACTCATAGATAATTCTTTGTAATTAAACAAGCGTATAAAATATTTTTGTAACCTTTAAAAATGTTCAAAAATACATGTTTACACAACATGCTTAATAATTGAACTACTCTTATGTAGAGATTTCGTTGTTGATAAAGGTTTGAAAAATAGGACTATTGGCATACTGCCAATAGTCCTATTTTGAGTAAAGAGCAAACTCCTTTCGAAAGTTTGCTCTTAATTATTCCCGTTGGTTCCCCTTATTTTAGAAATACTTTTGTCAGTTCATTTTGCGAGTTGATAGTTCTTTTTACTATATAAACCACATTTGCAGGAGCTGAAAATTGTATGTTTTCGTTTGCCTTGATAGGTTTAATTCCAATAGTTCTTCCCGAAATGTCGTAAACATATACCGTTCCGTCGGTATTCGAAAAATTCTGAACAAATATTTTATTGTCGTAAGTGTATACTTTAGAATAATTAAATTCAGATTCAACATTTTCTGTTTTTTGAGATAAAATTTTAAATCTTAGTTTTGTATTTGTTTTAGAACTTGCATTAAAAACATATTCTGTTCCTGAAAGTGAAATATCAATTACTCTATTTTCGACTAAATCGTGTAAATAAATTTTAGTATATTTAGCTAATGTGCTTTCGTCGTGTTTAATAGTCATTTTATATTCGGTATCCTGACCGGCTTGAAATGCTAAAGTAGTATTATTAATGTCGTCGACCGAATTAATTTGATAATTTCCATCACTTTCAACGGAATAAAATTGTGGACTAAGCGCATTTCCTGTTAGTTTTTTACCATCAAACCCGTTATCGAAACTGCGCGTATAACTTTCGTGACTCATAATCCAAATTCTATCTGCTCCATTTTCACCTTCAATATCAATGGTTGTAGTTGTCTGATTATCAGTTGTAGATGAAGATTTTGTGCGCTGAAGATCTGTATTTGCCATTGTAACTGTGCTGTAATTAAAGTTTACATAAGATAACTCTGTAGATGCCTGTGCAGCAGGTATGCGAACCATCAGTGTACCCATTGAAGGCACTTGACGGGGTATGCCAAATTGTCCTGCTTGATTTTTAGGTACTGCAAAATACTGACCTGGAGCCGAACCGAGTCCTTGTAGTGCTTGGTCTCTAATATTTCTCCATGCTAAAAAGGTACCCGTTGAATACAAATAGGCAGTAGCTTCAACCCCATCACCAAATTCAATGAGTTTAATATCCATAGCAGCTGTATAAGGATTAGCAAACAAATGTTGTCCGGGATATAATGCGTCTAAAGTTTTAACAAACTGCCCCGAATTATAATTCGAATTTACTAATTGCCCTTTAAAAGTATAGAATTTTGGATTTTGCTGACAAAGCTCATAGCCAATAAAAGGCTGAATGGTGGACGTGTTTGTTAGCGACCTCCAGTGGGTTGCCGTATCTTTATCGCTCTCGATTAATTCGCGTACATAAGCACCATAGAATGTTGGCAATGTAGGCAAAGAGGAAACTGGTATGCCAAAAAATTGCCATTGGTATACATTGTTAAATCCACCTGCCTTATTCCAACTTGCCGGCGAATACATTTCTACCGTTCCATAGGCTTGATTATTTTGAGGATTGTTATATTTCAACGAGCCATTTGGTAGATTATCGCTTGCTTTGATAAGAATTAAATCTTCCGCTTTTGTAACAGGCACCGTAACGGGTGGGGTTACATTTATGATATTATTTACAATTAATGTTAGCGATGGTGGTATAATAAGGCTTCGAATGGTTGCGTTTATTAAACTACCAATGGTTCGGTTTATATCTAATTGTAGATTGCGAACTGCCGCCGAACCATAATTCGAAACCGTTGCATAAATCACATTATCTCCCGCGGCAGGAACATAGTTCGCTGTCCAGTTTCCAGCTTTTCCCCAATCGGTATCAATGCCACCCATCCAGTAATTTACCAATGGTGTTTGCACATTTATAAGCTCTGAGCCATTTACAGGGTTTGGTTGAGCACATGCGATAGAGCTTGTCATTTCGCAGCTCACAGTCAAACTGCCTGTACCTGTTGGTGTATAACTAAATGTATTATCTGTTTGTCCTAGTTGCTCAACTCCACCAACAAACCATTTATAGCTTGGCGTAGTACCACCATTTACAGGGGTTGCTGTAAATACAACCGGGGCATTTTGATACACATTTGTTGGCGAATGCGTTACTGCAACCGATGGTGTAACCGATGGTGCAACTTGTACATTTTGAGTGGAAGTGGCCGAAAGAATTTGTTTAAATACGATGCTATCTAAAGCAAAATCGTTCCCATTAGCATCTGTCGTTTGATTTATTAACTCTAAATTGAGAATATTATTTGTTCCTGAAGCAGTATTGTACAAATATTGTGTCCAAATTCCGGTTGATGCAATGGCAGTGTAAATTGGTCCTGCAATATCGCCATTTACGTAAAGTTGTAATTTCGAAGGAGCCGGATCCGTACCTTTTACCACCGTTTGTAGCCAATAGGTAAATTCATATTCGGAGCC
The DNA here is from genome assembly GCA_020049335.1 of Paludibacter sp. GTDB lineage: Bacteria > Bacteroidota > Bacteroidia > Bacteroidales > Paludibacteraceae > Paludibacter. Next base: position 7,898 of record JAIFKX010000228.1, read on the forward strand.
TGGCACAACAGGTACACTTTGAGTCCAAACTACTGCACCCGCGGTTGTATTTCCATTAATTACCATTTGCTGTGTTCCAATTACAGTTGTATCAGGTACACTATTAAAATTGTAATGGACATCACTCGCAAATGTAGTAACTGTGTAGAGTCCTTCGGGAACCAATGCACTTGCTACGGGTGCTGCATAAGCATAGCTGCTGCTAAAACCAACATTCCCCATTTCGAAATCGCCATTTACAATCAGATTTCCACCTACCGTAACATTTCCGGTTACGGTATAATTGCCCGACATTTGAGTCGTTGCATTGGTAATAGTTGGATTAGGTAAAATAGAATAATAGCTATTAGGGCCTGTCCAGAATTGATTTTCTACATCAACACCAGTGCTTGTTAAATAAATCGTTTCGCCTAAACAATAAGTTCCACCACCTCCTGAACTGATTAATGGAGATGCAAATACTTTTCCGGTAAGTGCTACATTTTTCGAACTTGCTCCTGTTGAACTTGCAACAAGGTTTCCACTAAAGTTTAAAGCAGTTAATCCGGCAGCCAATCGTAAAGTAACTTCGGTGGCATCAACTGTTGTTCCTGTTCGAGTTAATGTAATCGGGGTAGTTTGATAAAGACCAGTACTAGGATTTAATATTTCGAAATTTGCTGGAGGTGCTACCGATATATCGTTCGTTAATAGAGCACCACTTACATTTACTTTTTGTGTAACTGATGGTCCTGTACCAAATAAATATCCAAATCCATTCAAGGATGATTTCGAAACTAAAATAGTTGGAGTGTTAGCTACATAGCCACTCAAAGCCACGGTTTTTATAACAGCTCCTGTCGAAGATAGACTAACATTTTCGGGCCCATAAGCCACTCCTGCTGTTAAGTTTGCTTTCAGGCGGGCATACATAGTTTTGTTAACACCATTTCCAACACGAGCAACGGTGAATGCCGTTGAAAACCAAGTTACATTATCCGACGAAAGTTCGAAATTGGTAGGAGGCGTTACAGTTACATCTGCTGAAAGATTTGTTCCTATCAATTGAAACGATTGACTTGCCGAAGCTCCAACCCCCGAATATATAAAACCTGCCAACCATGAGGTGCTTGTTGTTAAAGTAGCTACAGGACTTACGATGCCTGTTAATACGACAGTTTTGCTTGTGGCATTCGATGAGGTGCCAACAATATTACCTGAATAAGATCCAACTCCTAAACCTGATTTTAAACGAACATTTATAGTTGTTTCTGCTAATGTTGAACTCGTTGGCGTTAAGGTAAGCGAAGTAACATATTGAGTTGCTGTTTGGATTGATGTTTTTATTTCATATCCTGTAGGTGCTGCCAACACTACATTTCCTACTAAATTAGTTCCACTTACAGTGAAATTTTTAGTTGGTGAAGCCGCTCCACCATAAGTTGCTGTAAAGCCTGAGACAGATACTGGATTGGTAGCAGGATTAGTACTTACTATAATTTCGGGTTGGGCAGTTACAGTACCCGAACAAGAAACAGTAGCATTTGTAGCTCCAGCAGTCGACAAAATTAAATTTTCGGCCGCCACAGCACCAGTATTTAAGCCTGCTTTCATGCGTACATAAACCAACTGATTAACAGCACCTCCCGAAGCGGGAACAGTTACAAAAGGTTGAGACGAAAAAGAAGACCCACCAAACAAAGAAACTTCAAAAGAGTTAGAAGCGCTAACAATGACATTTTCTGTCAGGTTATTTCCAAAAACCTTAAAGCTCTGAATGGCAGAAGGACCTGCTGTGTAAGGATAAGTAAATGAGCTAATGGATGTTGGTGTACACATTAAGTAAGGAGTTCCATTTGGAGTAACAACAAGTGTATAATCTTCCACTTCACCATCAAAACTTGTTTCACAGGCAGTTGGAGCAACGCTAAATTTTGCTGAAACTCGCATTCGCGTGTTTCCTAATAATGCTGTGCCTGGCACAGTAATCGTAAGTGGACTTAAGGTAGTTGCACCATCGACTATATTTGAAGCTGTACCTAAGTTGTAAACTTCACCCACATCTGTAAAATTCCCATTTTGATTCCAATCAATCCATGCAACAGCATGAATTATATAGTTACCATCTGTATTCAAATTAACAGAAAGGTTATATGTGTTATTCTTAGATACTAAAGTTGCTAATCCGGTATTGTCATCATAGCCCGATATTTTTGTCGAAGTTTTATTAATAGTATTAAATTTTACTAAGGTTATGCTTGTTTGCCAAGTGATATTACCACTTGATGCACAATATATGGGCGATGTTACCGAACCGCTGCAAGATATATTCAAAGAAGCTGCATTGGTTGAGGACGCAATAATATTTTGAGAATTATAATCACCAACCGATAATCCTGTTTTTAAACGAACATAAATACTTGTTGTAGCAACTGTTCCGCCAGTTTGATTTAATGTTATAGGAGTAGATTGAAAACCACTGCCCGAAGTTAACGAAAACTCGTAATTTGTGGGAGAAGTTAAAGTAATATTGTTTGTTAAATTAGTTCCTTCCACAGTAAAACTTTGCTCAGTAGAAGGGCCATTATTGAATAAATAAGAAAATCCAGTTAACGACGATACAGAGCTTGTAATTGTGGGTAAGTTTACATTTACAGTAGCAGCATTCGATTCGTTTGTAGCAATGTAAGGATTTGGTGATATATTATTTGAGCTACTCAAAACAGCATTTCGGTAAATATAAAAAGTACCTCCAGCATTAAAAGGTGCAACAGTAGCATCTGGTGTAAAAGTTGCACCTGTGGCTCCTGCAATATTTGTACGAGAACCACCAAGTGTTGTGCTGTATGTCCATTGATAGCCCGTACCCGAAAGTGAAACGCCTGTAGGTAAAGTGCCATAAACATCTCCACTTATGGTTGTGCCTGTAGTTCCGGTACTTATTGTTTGTGTTGTATTAGTTGTTAATGTATTTGATAAAACAGATATTAAATTCTGAAATACAACTCTGTTTTGTCCACCGTTTTCGTAAAAATCATAAATCAATGGACTTGAACCTGTCAAACTAATAAGTACGCGTGGCTTTGAAGTATATGCCTGATCACTCCAATTATTATAAACTAAATTCCCATCTACATATAGCCTACTTCCATCATCTGCACCTAAGTCCACAATGTACAAACCTTTTTTAGTTGAATTCATTCTATAGCGAACCGAGAAAGATTCGGTATGAATTGAAAGTGAATTAGCGCCAGATGTGAATCCAAAGCAAGTGTTTTGACCTGAAAACGATTGGTCAAATGTCTCTAATTGTGTTGTAGTGCCATAATAAGTATTCAAATTAGTACCATCATAAATATGCCCAATCCAAGAATTTGTTGCAGCAGTTGTTTGGTTGGCAACCGAAGCAGAAGGGAAAGTTGCAGTAACTTGTGTACGAGCAGTTTCGCAGCCACCTGCATTACTAATCGAAACCCAATAACTCGTTGTAGCACTTATTGTTGGTGTTGTGTAAGTATTATCTAAATTATTAGTACTTGTTTTGAGCAGAGTTCCAGCTGAGGCAGCAGAATACCATTTGTAAACTTCACCCGATACCGCTCCCGAAGCCGACAAAATTGTTCCAGATGGAGTGCCAATACAAATAAAGTTACCCGTTGTGGTTGGAGCAGAAGGGAAACTGAAAATTGAAAGGTTCGTTCCGTTGTCAGATCCTGTAATGGCTGGTGTGCTACTTACAACACGAATTCGATAGCCCGTACCAGTAGTCGTGTTACTGGGTAGAGTTGCCGAAATACTACCTGCGGCTGTTGATGTAAGCGTTCCAATACTTACTGGCGAAGCAAAACTTCCTGCCGCATTCGATAATTGCGCTGTAAATACATTGACTCCAACAAAAGCTCCTGTTATAGTAAAAGGAACTGAAACAGAAGCGCCCGCACAAAATGAAGTACCTGTGATGTCAGTGGTTGTAATGGTTGGCGGTGCGTATTTTAAACTTACACCAGTCATCGATGCCAAGGTAGCACCGCTTAAAGTTACCGTTGAGACATCAGTTAAATTTGTGCCTGGTATGGAACGCTTTCCTATAGCATTTCTAATACCTAAATCATTACTGGTTTGAGGAAAATTCAAGGTAGCAGTCTGTTCGTTGTTTATATTCCAACTAGTTCCAAAACCTGTAATAGTTTGAATAGTAGTACTTCCTGTCTGCACCGAACTGATAACTTTCAATGCTAAATCGTTTGCATTAACTGTCAGTGCAGTACCAAAAGCAACACTCGATGTAGTTCCCGAACCACTATTAAGAACTTTCGAATCTGTTATTGGTGAAGTTTGATCTACGTTGTCGTAAACCGATAAAAAAATACTATTCAATGCCGTTGTTCCACCTGTAACAGCGAAAACCAAAGAAGATGAACCAGCAGTAGATGCAGCATCTAAACCAGCTTCGTTTAAATAATAAAATTGTGTGTGTTGGCGAGTAGTTGATCCTAAATCGCCATTTATAGCAGTGAGGGTTTGCGTACCATAAGTCAATGTAATTGATCGAGTTGAGGCAGCTCGAGTAGTAGTCGAAACGGCAACTACTAACAACCTATTTGTGTTCGAACCAGTTGGAACAGTGTAGTTTGCCGTATAATTGGCAGTTCCATTGTAGGCATTTGTCCATGCATTCAGGGTGCTTATCTGAGCTGATAAGTTCGAAAAACTACTTATCAATACAAAAAAAAGTATTGAAAAAATTGTTTTAAAAAATGCTTTGAATGTTGATATTTTTATCATTTGAGTGGTATAGTTTGCAAATTGTTTGAAATTAGAATCTAATTTGTAGTAATTAAGTAATTTGGACGAATAAAATTATGCAACATTATTTTATTCCACTTAATAATATCAAAAATAATTAGTTTTGAACATTAAATAAACTTTAATTGTTTTTGAGCAACAAATACCAAACCAATAAAATTATTCTGTTGTTAAACAGTATTTTATGTGTTTGTATTCGGTTAGTTTCTATTTAATTTTAACGAATGCTATTCGATATTGAATAGATTGCTGATATTTTTTCTGTTTTAAATTTTATTTGACTATTAATCAATAAGTTCAAGTATATATTTGTGCTACAAAAGTAATACATTTTAAATTTATAACAAAATTTTATATCCAATTTCATATACAAAAATTACGAGAAATTGCAGTATTTAATAAAATGAACTTTTTGACGCAATTAAGCAACTAACTTATTTTAATACAAGGTATTAAGATCTGATTAGAAAAACAAGTTAAAATTGAATGAAACATTCCTTGCAATTATTAGTTTTTTGCTTATCTTTGCAACCTCAAAAATGACTTAGTAGCTCAGTTGGTAGAGCAACAGACTCTTAATCTGTGGGTCGTGGGTTCGACCCCCACCTGGGTCACAAATAAAAAAGCATAATTACTTAATTAATAAGTTATTATGCTTTTTTTATATGACTGTTTGCATAAAAAATGCTTCCTAATCAGAACAAATATGTTGTGTATTTCGCCATTTTTCTCAAAATCCTCTTCCACCACCATTTCCATCACCACGTCGGGGGTGGTCTCCGCCGTCGGGACGTCCATACATGCCGGGCATGCGCTGTGAATCACCTCCTTTGCTATCGCCAAACTTATTGAGCTTATAACTGAAACTAACTATAAAAAAGGATGTTAGGGTATTGAATTTGCTGTACGAAATGTAGTTGTCGCCAATTATTTGACGTATATTGAGTTTTTGTTGCAATATATCGTTCCACTTCAATGCCACAACCCCTTTGCCTTTAAATAGCGTTTTGTCGATAGCCGCATTCCAAATTGTTTCGTCCAAATCGAAATTACTGTATCCTTTGCGCGTGGTATAATTTATATCCGAACTGATATTTATACTGTATGGCAAATGCAAAACCAAATTTCCACTTCCTGTCCAGTCGTAGGTGGTAGATGGGGTAGGGTTGAGGTTGTTAATTGTGTTTGAGTATTTAATTCCGCCTTTTACACCCAATTCAATTGCATCGTGGGTAAATGTTAGTGATAATTGTTCTTCAGCGTTAACTCTTCCAGTTTCGCTTAAAGCTCCTAATGGTAAATTTTCAACATCAATTATGGTATTATTGTCGCGATCTGTATAGCCATAACGCATATTGTAACCGCCCGAAGTGCTAGTATTAAAATGTAGTCGCTTGGCAATAATAGGTGTGTTAAACATAATATTACCGTTGAAATTATAGGGCTTGTCTTTTGCATTTACCGTTTGACTGTACTGTTTGTTCGTAGTGTCGTAAATGCTATTAGTTACCAAGGCATCTTTGGTAATAGAACCACTAAACCATGCATTAAATGATGAAAATTTCTTTTCGTTAAAAGTACTATACATAAATCGTAAGTTTTGATAAAACGAAGGTTTGAGGTCTGGATTCCCCACTGTTTCATTCATCAAATTTGAATTGTTTAAAACTGGCTGCATTTGCGAAATACTTGGTTGGTCGGTATTTCCACGATAATCGATGCGTAGAAATTGTTTTTTACCAAAATTATATTGAAAACGACCATTCGGAGCATAATTGACAACTTCATTTTCATAAGGGCGAACAACGCCATTGTCGTAAGTGCGGTAGCTATATGTTTGCGAAGGTTCGCCTTTAAATCCCAAGGTCAGGTTGTAATTCTTTTCGGCATACCGATAATTGAGTTCGAGTGTTTCGCTGTAAAAATTGTTTTTAAAATTGTTGCTGTATGTGCTATCCCTATCGGTATAATTACCTTCAATATCTTTGTTATATTGCGATTTTTCTGATGTATTTACAGTAGAACGAACTGAAATTGACGTTTCGAGCATGTTTTTTACGTTCCAAAGTGGCTCAACAAACGAAACCCGCAAACTAACATTGTATCTATCTGAAACATTTTCGGTAAATTGATTTACTTTTGTCGGTATAGTAGATGTTGCAATGTTCCTATTTGAAATGTTATAACTATCACTGTTGCTGTTCGAAAAAGAAGTGTTGATATTAGTTGTAAAAGACCTACCTTTTTTAATAGCCGATTTTTTACTGTAAATTAAATTTAAACCACCTGAAATTTTATCAGAAGTTCCTGTATTTTCAGTAGTACCTGAACTGCGTTTTATACTGTCGGTATAGTATGCGTAATCGCGATTGCTAAAGGTTGTGGAGTTCGAAAAATCCATTGTTGGTTGAATAACCAACGTACGTAAAGTGTCAATTTTCCACTCTGCCTCTAAGCGCATATTCGCTGTATATTGATCATTACCTGACGTTTGGTAAGTGGTGTCGTTCGATATTGATTCTAATAAATAGCTTTGTTTGTTGGTATTTGTTTCGCTATAATTATTGGAATGATTAAAACCGGCATCGCCACCAATTTTAAACTTATCATTTACAATGGTATTGTTATTTACGCCAACGTTTTGCGTGGCAGTAATGCCGCCCGAAGGACTGCCACTGCCAAACCGCCCCCTACTACTACGACTTGTGTTAATATTGTTGCCACCTCCAGTAATGGCCGTTTGCGATTCGCCGCTCATAATGTTTAAAAACATATTGCCATCATAGCGCAATTCGCTATTGGTATCGAAACCAACGCCGCCATTGAAATTACCAAACATTCCTTTTTTCCGGTTTGGTTTTAATGTTAAGTTTATAATTCGTTCCGTATCCCCATCTTCGAAGCCTGTGAGCAGCGCCATATCCGATTTTTGTTCTAATACCTGAATTTTTTCAATCATCTCGGCGGGTAGGTTTTTGGTCGTCATTTCCATGTCTTCGCCAAAAAACTTTTTACCATCAACGCGAATTTTTTTCACCTCCTGACCATTAACGGTAATTTTTCCTTCTGACGAAATTTCCACACCGGGCAAACGTTTCAATAAATCTTCGACAACGGCATTTTCTTGCGTTTTAAAGGCTGTTGCATTGTATTCGAGCGTGTCGCCCTTCACAACCATTTGAGCAGCAGTGCCTTTCACTTCTACTTCTTTGAGTAGTTTTACATTTTCGGAAATTAAAATTGATTTTAGAATAATATCCTTTTTATCCATTGTAATATTCCGCATGTAGTCGGTATAGCCTACCGAACTAATTTTCAGAACATAATTTCCAGATTTTATTTTTGAAAGGATAAAATCGCCTTTCATGCTGGTTTGAGCACCTTGTACAAGTGTTGAATCGGGTAATCGCAACAATCGAACTGTTGCCATTTCGATGGCAGAATTGTTTTTTGAGTCGAATACGGTAGATTGAATGGAATGTTGAGAAAGAAGTGTGAGTGTGAAAAATAAGTTGACGATAGCAAAAAGATACTTTTTGTGCATAAGATTTTTAGCTGAATTGGTTTTATTTTTATTGTTGCAAAATACAAAAAAGTTTTGACTGAAATGTTTGCCTAAAGTTTAATGTTAAACAAAAAAATGCTCTGATTATTTTAAAATCAAAGCATTTTTTTTAAATCAATATTCAAAAAAATATTTATTCAAACATATTTCGTACTCTTGAAAAGAAATCACGCGAAGCACTATTGCTTGGTTTTACATTCGGCGATTGACCTAATTTTTCGATAACCGCTTTTTCGTCGCGATTCAAATTTTCAGGAATGTAAACACCAATATTAATTAGCAAATCGCCTGTTCCGTAGCGATTTACACTCGGTAAACCTTTTCCTCGCAAGCGTAATACTTTACCGGGTTGTGTGCCTGGATTTATAGTTACTTTTACTTTTCCATCCACGGTTGGAACTTCAATTGAACCGCCAATAATAGCGGTTGGCAATGTAAGTAAAAGATTGTATATCAAATCATTTTCGTCACGAATCAATTCTGGATGTGCTTCCTCTTCAATCAATACTAATAGGTCGCCATTCACACCACCACGTCGAGCCGCATTTCCTTTACCGCTCATCGAAAGTTGCATACCTTCCATTACGCCAGCAGGGATATTGATGTTAATTACCTCATCCTCACGAACTATTCCTTCGCCATTACAGTAAGTACATTTATCTTTAATAATTTTCCCTTCGCCGTTGCAGGTAGGGCATTCCGAAGCAGTTTGCATTTGACCAAGAATGGTTTGTTGCACGCGAGTAACACGTCCTGAACCATGACAAGTGGTACAAGTAGTTGATTCTGACCCGTGTGCAGCGCCTGTACTATTGCAATGCGAACACATTACAAATTTCTTAACTTTAATTTTTTTCTCAACACCAGTAGCAATTTCGGCAAGATTGAGTTTTACTTTTACGCGCAAATCGGAGCCTCGTCGCATGCGCTGACCGTTTCCACCACGCTGCCCACCAAAGCCACTAAAACCTCCACCACCAAAATGACCTCCAAATACATCGCCAAAGTGCGAAAAAATGTCGTCCATAGTCATGCCACCACCATTGTAACCGCCACCACCTGACGCTCCACCCACGCCTGCATGTCCAAACTGATCGTAGCGTTGACGCTTTTGAGCGTCGCTCAATATTTCATAAGCCTCAGCAGCTTCTTTGAAATTTTCCTCAGCTTGTTTGTTGCCAGGGTTCTTATCGGGGTGAAACTCAATCGCCTTTTTGCGATAAGCTTTTTTTATTTCGTCGGCAGTAGCTGTCTTCGATACTCCTAATATCTCGTAAAAATCTCTTTTTGTCATTATTTATTCTCCTACAACAACTTTCGAAAAACGTATTACTTTTTCATTCAATGTGTAACCTTTCGACACGCAATCTACAATTTTACCTTTTAAATCTTCGGTAGGAGCGGGGATAGTCGTTATCGCTTCGTGTAAATCGGTATCGAATACTTCGTTTATATCCGAAATTGCTTTTACTCCATTTTGTATCAAAAAAGCAACAAATTTAGTATAAATCAAATCCACACCTTCTTTTATTGCCACAACATCTTCCGATGTTTCCATTGCTTTGAGGCCACGTTCGAAATCATCGACGAGAGGAAGCATATTAGAAAGCAAGCTTTCGCCAGCTGTTTTTATTAAATCCGTACGCTCTTTCAGTGTGCGTTTGCGATAATTATCAAATTCGGCCATCAAGCGCAAATTTTTATCATTCAAATCAGCACATTTTTGCGATAGTTCAGCTAGTTGTTGCTCCAAAGTATCTGAATTTTCGGTCGTATCATCAGCAAGTGGATTTGTATCCGTTTCATTTTCAACTGTTGATTTTTCAACTGATTCATTTTGAGCGGTTTCCTGTACTTTTTCAGGCGTTTCGTCGGTATGTTTATTTTTTTTCATATCTTTATTATAATGCTTTACTATTTAATTTCCCACACGCATCAATTATTTTGCCATAAAACGAATGTATTATTAATTGGCAGAAAATGTGGCAGAATGTCAGACTTTTGTTGAATTTAAAGATTTTTTAATGACAAATTTTAATCGCAAAGTGCATATAAATCTGCTCTCGGATTTATAATCAATAGAGCTAAGTTCGATTTTTGAACTAAATGCAATTCTTTCGGTCCAAAAAGAATATCATCCAAGCCATATTCCCGCGAGGCGGTGATAAGAACAATTCCTGCATTTATTTCAATGGCTTTATTTAAAGCCTCTTTTTCAACTTTAAAACTATCTTTTTTTGCTTTTTCAACCTGTACTTTCAACGAAAATTTTTCAAAAAGTTCGCACATTCGGCTTACATTGGTCGTAGCCTTCGATCCGTAGTCGTTTGCCTGTAAAAGGTAAATTTCCGAATGACAAAATCGCCCAAAAGCACTTGCAAACTGCGCTTTTTCAACCTCTTCTTCTAAAAAATTTACTGGTACTACTATCTTATCAGTTTGAAGCATCTCAAAACTGTTTTTAAAAAGCAGGTATGGAATCCGCAAATCGCGACAAGCGCTAAGTAATTTTTGAATTTTACTTCGTTTATTTTCAATTAGTTGAATAAACAAAAACGATACTTCGTTTGCTTCGCAATAGGAGCTCAAAGTATCGATAGTAGTATCCAAATTAGCTACTTGAAAAGGTTTACCTAAGGAGTTAGCCAGCTGAGAGGCACTTTCTTCAATTAGCTTGGAAGAATTTTTATCTTGAATGAGACATGCAATCATTTTTTTAATTTTTATTCTTGAAAATAAACCCGTTTCACACGACGCGAGACGCTTGTTAGTATTTCGTACGGAATGGTTTTGAGCCAGCCAGCTACTTCCGAAATGGTGAGGTTGTTGCCAAAAATCTCCACTTTGTCGCCTTCATTTGCTTCTATGTCAGTTATATCTACGGTTATTAAATCCATCGATACATTGCCAATCACTTTGGCTCGTTTGCCATTAATGAGTACTTCGCCTACACCGTTGCTTAGTTTGCGATCGAAACCATCGGCATAGCCAATGGGCAAAATGGCGATAACTTTGTCTTTATCAACTATGCCTTTACGACTGTAGCCAACTGTTTCACCGGTGTGTACGGTTTTTATTTGTAAAATAATGGTTTTCAATGCGCAAACCTGTTGCAAATTCACATTCGGCAGGCTCGTTATGCCATAGTGCCCAATGCCCAACCGAACCATATCCATCTGATATTCGGGGAAGCGCTCTGTACCTGCCGAATTGAGTACATGCCGCATAATTTGATGCGAAAAAGCTTTTTGGATTTTATCGGCACAGTGTTGAAATACAGTTACTTGCTGTTTGGTAAAACCATCGAATTTTTGTTCGTCGGCTCCTGCTAAGTGCGAGAATACCGAACGCACTTTTACTTGTTGCTGTTTGCGAAGAATGTCAATAAGATTTTCAATGTCATCCTCTTCGAAGCCCAAGCGATGCATCCCGCTATCTATTTTAATATGAATGGGGTAGTTGGTAATGCCCTGCTTTTCGGCAGCCTGCAAAAAATGTTGTAGCAGTCGGAAACTGTATATTTCGGGCTCTAAGTTATTTTCAAAAATGAGTCCAAAGCTTCCAAGTTCTGGATTCATTACCGCTATCGGTATACGAATGCCTTCGCGCCGCAGCTCTGCCCCTTCGTCGGCAACAGCCACTGCCAAATAATCGCAGCGATGGTGTTGCAAAGTGCGCGCTACTTCCACAGCACCACTGCCATAAGCAAAGGCTTTTACCATACACATTACTTTCGTTTCGGGGTGCAAGTGGGAACGGAAATAATTCAAATTGGCCACTAAGGCATTCAGATTAACCTCCAAAGTTGTTTCGTGCGCAATGAGTTCCAATTTTTCACTTATAGCTTCGAATTGAAATTTACGCGACCCTTTAATTAGTATCACTTCGTTTTGGAGCTCATACAGTAGCGGCGATTTCAGAAAACTCTCGGTATCGTCGAAAAAAGCATTTTCCATGAACGAAAATAAATCACTATAGTGCGATAGTTCGATGCCAATACCCACAAATCGCTGAATATCTTTGGTTTTTATTAAGTTTGCAACCGTAGCATACAAATCGCTACTTGGCTGTCCGCTTTGCAAAATATCGGATAATATTAAAGTCCGTTTTGTAAGCGAAGTGTTGGATTGTTGATGCAGAAAATCGAGGGCGATGCTTAATGAATTTAGATCCGAATTATAACTGTCGTTAATAATCAGGCAGTTGCGAATGCCTTCTTTTACTTCGAGGCGCATGGCTACGGTTTCTAATAGTTTTATTTTTTCAAAAATAATTGCTGGTCGATATCCTAATAATAAGAGTAACGCCACACATTGAAGCCCATTTTCGATGGAGGCATCGTCGGTAAATGGAATTTCTATTTCAAGTTTTTCGTTCGAATAATTTATCCCTACAATAGTTTTATTTCGTCGTTTGTCGATGCTTGTAATCCGCATAAGGGCTTTTTCATTTTTACCCCAACTGAAAAGTCTGCCTTTGAAGCCCGATTGAGCAATCGTAATTTCGACCACTTTATTGTCTGAATTATAAATGATAGTATCCGAATTTATAAAAAGTTTTATTTTATCGGCACATTTTTGTTTCAGGCTGTTGAAATTCTCTTGATGGGCATCTCCCAAATTGGTAAAAATGCCTATCGTAGGGTTAATTATTGGTTGCAGCTTTTCCATTTCGCCGAGCATCGAAATGCCAGCTTCGATAATTGCCAATTGTGTTTGTTCATTCATACCCCAAACCGAAAGTGGCACACCTATTTGCGAATTGTAGCTACGAGGTGAGCGGGTAATACGAAAATCATCATGCAGCACTTGGTAGAGCCATTCTTTTACAACGGTTTTGCCATTGCTGCCCGTAATGCCTATTACAGGTACTTCAAATGCAGCTCGGTGGGCAGTTGCTATCTGTTGTAGTGCCTGCAAGGTATCTGGTACTACCAAAAAAACAGCATCCGTCATAGCTGTAAATTCTAAACGCATTTCGCTAACTACAAAATACTTTAGCTGCTGCTGGTAGAGTTCTGTGATATAACTATGTCCATCGTTGCGTTTTGTTTTTATAGCAAAAAACAAACTCTCCGACGGAAAAGAAAGTGAACGGCTGTCGGTAAGTAGCCATTTAATATCAACGGTGGGCACTTTTTGTGTTGCTCCAAGTAGTTGTGCTATTTCGGATAAATTCATATATTTAGCGTATAAATAAGCTGATTATTTTAAAGGCACTATAAGCCACTCGCGTTCGTCAGTATCAATTATTTTTTCCGAAACCGAGAGCGAATCGGATACTGTGTAAATTGAATATCCGCCTTTCGGTTCTTTCCCACGAAGGGTGGAGCGGTTTACCAATCCCATAATGTTATCGTAATTGAGTATAGCATTGCGGTGATAATGACCATTTAATATTGCTTTAACAGCGTAGTTTTGCATAATAGCTGTTGCCGCCTGCCAGTTATCTACATCGCCGGTCAACAAGGGATAATGCGTAGTTAAAAATACTGTTGTTTCGGATTTTTGCTTTGTCAATTCTGCTTTCAACCAAGCTAAATCATGTTCTGCAATATGCCCAATGCCATAGTTCGACGTGGGAGCGGTGGTAAAGCCTATAAAAAAGATATTTTGATAAATAAACGAAAATCGGTCGGCACCAAAAATAGCTTTGTACATTCGATTTTCGGGGCTACTTGTTCGCACATCATGATTGCCAAAAGTAATATAATAAGGTTTTTTAAGCTGGTTCAAAAGGGTTCGGGCGTAGCACAGCGATGCTGAATCGCCATCCTGCGTTACATCGCCGCCGATAATGCTAAATTCAATAGAAGTGTTGCTATTTATCTCATTGATAGCATGAAGCAAGTCTTCGGAAGGCTGCTCCTTCTTGACGTCGATATGCATGTCGGTGATAAAAGCAAACCGAAATGGAGTAATCCCAAAGCTATTAAGCTGAATAAAAAGGAATAGAGCGAATAAAATAGGTCGTTTCATTTTGAGTACGAATAATTTTTGAAATCAGCGCACAAAGATACAATATTCATCTGTTTGTAGCGGTATTTATTTTTATCTAAATTTGGTGAAGTAGATGTATTTTTATCCAAATTTCAAAACCTTTAATTTGCACATTTGTTATAAATATGCGCAAAAAATTGCTTTTTAATCAAAATTGTTTTATAAAAAGTATGAATTTGTACTTTTTTTAATAGCATTGTTATGATATATAATTTAAAATGTGCTACTTTTGTGCGATTTATTTTTGGTATAAAAATCGTACTTCAAATCAAATAATGAAAGAAATTATTCCAGCCATAAACAGGCAGCTAATCAAAAAGGAACTGTCGGGAGACAGATTTTTGAGACCAACCAATAAAGCTCACAATGAGATTTACGTTGTGGATGCACATAATTCGCCTAATGTTATGTTAGAAATAGGACGCCTGCGTGAGCTTTCCTTCCGTTCGGGAGGTGGTGGCACTGGCGAAGAAATTGATACCGACGAATACGATTACATGAAAAAGCCTTATCAACAATTGATAGTTTGGGATCCGCAAGCCGAAGAAATTATTGGTGGTTATCGTTTTCTCTGTGGCGCCGATGTAACTATCGAAGAGGATGGACAACCTGCTTTTGTCATGGCACACCTTTTTACTTTTAATCAAAAATTCATTTCTGATTATCTTCCTTCTACCATTGAGTTAGGGCGCGCCTTTGTGCAGCCCGATTACCAAACATCTAAAATGGGTATTAAAAGTTTATTTGCCCTTGATAATTTGTGGGATGGTTTAGGCGCTTTGGTACATTCAGTAAAAGGGGCGAAGTATTTTATAGGTAAAGTTACTATTTATAACAGCTATCCTGTTGTGGCTCGCGAATTGATTTACTCGTATATGTACAAGTATTTTCCCGACCCCGATGGGCTTATTGTTCCCAAAGAACCGGTGGTGCTAAGTGGTGATACAAGAAAAAAAGCAAAAAAAATCTTTATTGGTAAAGATTTGAACGACGATTACAAAATACTGCAAAAAGCAATTCGTGCCGAAGGTGAAACTATTCCGGCCATGTTCAACGCCTACATTGGGCTTACCGAAACTATGCGTATGTTCGGCTCCATATTCGATGCCGATTTTGGTTCGGTATACGAAACCGGTATTATGGTAAAAATGGACGATTTATTAGATACGAAACGTAAGCGCTATATCGACCCATACATCGAATACCTCAAAATAGTATTAGAAGAACATAAAAAGGCAAAAAAAATAGCTCGCGAAGCAAAAGCGGCTGCCAAACAAGCCAAAGAGGAACTTAAAAAAGCCAAGAAGAATTAATTTGAAAATTTGAAAATGAAGTAATTTGAAAATGAATATTCATTATTCGAGACGCACTTTCTATTATTGCTTTGTATTAAAATAACCTAAGTTACAAATTAATTTATTCCTTCCACAATAGCCTTATGCGTCTTTTCGAAAAGCGAATTGAAATCTGTTGAAGCTACTTCGATGGGTGGATGCACTGTAAAAGTTATCCGATTACCTATTCCAAGTGGAAATGAACCATAGCGAAATGCCTTCCACGAATTATTTATCGTAACAGGTATTACCACGGCACTTGGTGCATATTTACATAAAATTTTCAAGCCATTGGGCGCAAATTCTTTGGGCTTACCATCGCGGGTACGCGTGCCTTCGGGATAAATTATGGTGGAGCGTTTATGCAATTCGATGTATTCGCCCATTTGTTTAAGTAGGGGCAATGCCTGCTTTGGATTTTGGCGGTCGATAAGCACTGAGCCTCCGTACTTTAGGTTAAATGAAATGCTTGGTATATTATTCCCTAACTCTATTTTACTCACAAACTTGGGATGAAACTTACGTAGAAACCATGCCATGCCTACAATATCGAAAATACCTTGATGGTTGGCAACAAAAATAATGGGTTTTCCTGCTGGAATAAGGTCAATGTTTTCGCAATGCGATGTTGAAAGCAAAAAATGTGGCGTGAGAATAAGAAAAAAATCTAAAAAATCGACACTCACTTTATGTGCTTGGTAGCCAAAAAAGGTATAACATATCCATTGTATAGGTTGAAATAGTACTATGGAAAATAGAAACCAGAAATAGGCTAATATGGAAAAAGGTATTGCAAGTAGTTTTATCATGGTGTTCAACTATTTTTACGCAAAAATACGATAAATGTTTCAATTCACAGCTTATTCCTTTAGGATGTTTAGCGTTTTTTGACCATTTGTTGTGTTTTAAATTATCATAAGTGCTTATTTTTTTGTACTTTTGCCGCAATTTTCAACTAATATTTCTATGAGCATTGAATTAAGTGAACAAGAACAATTCAGACGTCAAAGTCTGAACGAATTACGCAACCTCGGCATCGATCCTTATCCGGCTGCATTGTATCCAACCGACGCATTCTCTACCGATATAAAAATGGAATTCAACGAAAGTGTTGAACGCCGAATGGTGTGTGTGGCTGGCCGAATAATGTCGCGTCGTATAATGGGGAAAGCCTCGTTTATGGAATTGCTGGACTCTAAAGGGCGCATACAAGTGTATGTGAGCCGCGATGACATCAGTACCGAGGACCAACCCGAAATGTACAACACAGTTTTCAAAAAACTCTTGGATATTGGTGATTTTATTGGCATCAAAGGCTTTGTTTTTCGTACCCAGATGGGCGAAATAAGTGTTCATGCACAGGAGCTTACGGTATTGAGCAAATCGCTTCGTCCGCTTCCTATCGTGAAATACAAAGATGGCGTGGCTTTCGATGCTTTCGAAGATCCCGAACAACGCTACCGCCAACGTTATGTCGATTTAGTGGTGAACGAAGGCGTAAAAGATATTTTTATCAAACGTACCAAAGTATATCAGTCCATGCGCAACTTTTTCAATGCCGAAGGCTATTTGGAAGTGGAAACGCCTGTTCTGCAATCTATTCCTGGAGGTGCTTCGGCGCGTCCGTTTGTTACCCATCACAATGCCTTGGATATGCCGCTTTATTTGCGTGTAGCCAACGAACTGTATCTCAAACGCTTGATAGTTGGCGGTTTTGAAGGGGTGTACGAATTTTCCAAAAACTTTCGCAACGAAGGAATGGACCGAACACACAATCCGGAATTTACAGCGATGGAAATTTATGTGGCTTACAAAGATTATAATTGGATGATGACATTTACCGAAAACATGATTGAAAAAATCTGCTTGGACGTAAATGGTACCAACGAAATTATGGTGGGCGACAAAACAATCAGTTTCCAAACACCTTTCAAACGCATCACTATGATAGATGCCATTAAAGAGCATACTGGAATAGACATAAATGGTATGGGAGAAGCACAACTTCGCGAAGTATGTAAATCGTTACACATCGAGGCCGACGAAACTATGGGTAAAGGCAAAATGATTGATGAGATTTTTGGCGAAAAATGCGAAGGAAATTACATTCAACCTACCTTTATTACCGATTATCCCCGCGAAATGTCGCCACTTTGCAAACGCCACCGCGAAAATCCAGAACTCACCGAACGTTTCGAATTAATGGTGAATGGAAAAGAACTTGCCAATGCCTATTCTGAATTGAATGACCCAATTGATCAGTTGGGGCGCTTCCAGGAACAATTAAAATTAAGCGAAAAGGGCGACGACGAAGCTATGTTTATTGATATGGATTTTGTACGTTCGCTTGAATATGGTATGCCACCAACTTCGGGAATGGGTATAGGTATGGATCGACTTGTGATGCTCATGACCGGGCAACAGGCTATTCAGGAGGTGCTTTTCTTCCCACAAATGAAACCCGAGAAAGTAGCCAAAAAAGAAGGTCCCGAAAAGTTTATCGAACTTGGTATTCCGGCTGAATGGGCGGATATTATTATGAAAATTGGTATTCTAACTGTTGATGCTTTAAAAGGGTTGAACCCAAATAAATTCCATCAAGATATTTGCGGATTCAACAAAAAACACAAATTGGAGTTGAAAAATCCTACAAAAGAAGAAGTGGAAACTTGGGTGAGTGCTACCCCCAAACCCTAAAGTGGAGTAAGAAAGGGTATTCAAAGTGATTTTAATGTAGAAGTTAAAGAAGAAAAAAGGTAATTTCTGTTCCCCGCAATTTATCCCGCTATTGGCGGGAGGGGTTAGGGGCAGTTATATAATTATGAACGAAAAAAGTAAAATAGCGATATTAGGTGGTGGTAGCTGGGCAACAGCAATTGCCAAAATAGCTTTGGTGAATGCGCCAGAGATTAATTGGTATATGCGGCGACAGGATCAGATTGATGAATTTTTGCGTTTAAGTAAAAACCCTTCTTACCTCACAGGAGTCAAGTTCGATACCGACCGTATTAAGTTTACCAGCAATATAAATCATGTGGTGGCTACCTCGGACGTTCTTATTTTAGCAACGCCTTCGCCTTTCCTCAAGCAACACCTCAAAAAGCTGAAACGAAAATTGGATAAAAAAATTATCGTAACAGCTATCAAAGGCATTGTACCAGACGAAAATATGATTGTGTCCGATTATTTCGAACAGTATTATTCAGTTCCGAACGAAAATATTATGGTACTTGCCGGTCCTTGTCATGCCGAAGAGGTGGCTTTAGAGCGGCTTTCGTATCTAACAATTGGCTGTTCCGACCGCAACAAAGCGCGAATCATGGCGCAGCGTTTTACGACGAGTTTCGTGAGAACATCTATTAGCGACGACATTTTGGGTATTGAATATTCGTCGGTTATGAAAAATATCTACTCTATAGCTGCAGGTATATGTAATGGTCTGAAATATGGCGATAATTTTCAGGCGGTACTCATTTCAAATGCCATACAAGAAATTAGTCGTTTTTGCAATGCCGTAAATCCACTCCATCGCGACATAAACGAACCCGCATATCTAGGCGATTTATTAGTTACCGCCTATTCCAATTTCAGTCGCAACCGCCTTTTTGGCAATATGATAGGTAAAGGCTATTCGGTAAAAATGGCACAAATGGAAATGGAAATGATTGCTGAAGGCTATTATGCTACCAAATGTATTCACGAGATAAATGAAAAATACCACATCGAAATGCCCATTGTAGATGCCATTTACGAAATTCTTTACAACCGCTCCTCACCACTACTTGAAATTCGCAAGCTTACCGAAAAATTGAAATAAACAACAGCCTCACCGCAAGGGTGGCTGGTGTAAGATGGTGGCTAAAGCATAAAAAACCCCGTTGAAAATTACTTTTCCAACGGGGTTTCTCTTACATATATTTGAATTACAAAACTAAGTAAGCATACTTAATAAAATACCAGCAGCTACTGCCGAGCCAATTACGCCAGCTACATTAGGCGCCATGGCATGCATCAGCAAGTGATTGGTTTTGTCGTAATGCAAACCAATTTCCTGCGAAACACGTGCTGAATCGGGAACGGCTGAAACTCCAGCGTTACCAATCAATGGATTAATCTTATTTCCTTCTTTCAAAAATAAATTCATAAATTTAACAAATAAAACTCCACCAGCTGTTGCAACCATAAATGAAGCAGCGCCTAAACCAAAGATCATCAGGGACTGAACAGTTAAAAATTTATCGGCTTGTGTTGATGCGCCTACAGTTAAACCTAAAATTATAGTAACAATATTGATTAATGCAAAGCGAGCAGTTTCGGCCAAACGTTCTGTTACACCAGATTCTTTCAAAAGGTTACCAAAAAACAACATTCCTAACAACGACATGGCGCTTGGTGAGATAAATGTTGTCAACAATAAACCAATGACAGGAAATGCAATCTTTTCAAAACGTGTAACCTGACGCGGTGGTTTCATACGAATAACTCGTTCTTTATCAGTTGTAAACAACCTCATTATCGGCGGTTGAATTACTGGAACCAATGCCATATACGAATAAGCAGCTACCGCAATGGCACCCATCAATTCGGGCGCTAAACGCGACGAAAGGAAAATGGCCGTAGGACCATCAGCACCACCGATAATACCAATTGCACCACACTGCTCTGGTGTAAAACCTAAGGCATAAGCACCAATAAAGGTTGCAAAAATACCAAGCTGAGCAGCAGCACCAATAAGCATTAATTTCGGATTTGCAATAAGTGTCGAAAAGTCGGTCATAGCACCAATTCCTAAGAAAATTAGAGGTGGATACCAGCCTGTCAATACGCCACTGTATAGGATATTCATTACTGAACCCTTTTCATAAATACCAATTTGGTATCCTTCGGTAAAAGGTACATTACCAACCAAAATACCAAAACCAATAGGTACTAATAACAAAGGTTCCCAGTTTTTGGCAATACCAAGCCATAAAAATGCAATTCCTATAGCTATCATTATAAGGTACTTAAACTCAAAGTTTGCAAAAGCAGTATTGCTCCAGAATTTCTGCAAACTATCCATAACGAGCGATGTTTCACCAGCTGTCTGAGCAAAAAGCTCAACCGGCAATAACAAACCCATTACGATGAGTAATAAACCTATTTTAAATTTAATATCTCTCATTATTTTATTTTTAATTATTGAACAAGAAATAAATCAGCATCCTGAAGTACGGAGCTTCCGGCAGGAGCACATACGGTAACTATAGTACCACTGCGTTCAGCTAGAATATTGTTTTCCATTTTCATCGATTCCATTACCATAAGCACATCGCCTTCTTTAAACGTGTCGCCTTCTTTTACCATCACTTTGATAATACTACCAGGTAGTGGTGATTTAATGGCTTTAGCACTTGGTTTCGAGCTATTCGAAACAGGACTAAGGTTCTCGATAATGCGTTTGTCGGCCGATTTGCTCTGACCTTCTTTGCGAACTAAAATCGGTGTTTTCGAAGTTTTTATTTCTTGTTTTACCTTCACCGAATAAGGCGTACCATTCACTTCAATTTCAGCTATATCACCTTCAACCGATTTGATATGAACTTGATAATCGTCGCCATTTATATTAAAATCAAATTTTTTCATTATTATCTACGAATTGTATTATTTAAACCATAAATTTTAGAATTCCAAGGAGAATAACGTCGTTCGATACGTTTAATCGTAATAACGTTACTTTCTTCGTCGTGCATTTCGTTCATAAACAAATGCAAAGCCATAGAAATTGCAGCAATCTCATTTGCCGAAACATCTACAATTTCCTCTTCTTTTTTTCCAGCTTTAACCATTTTCTTTTTACTTGAATTTAAAACAAGATATTGAATTAAATCAAAAAGCAAAACTAAAATAATAAGAGCAACAAAAACAACAACCATTCCAATTACTGAACCTATCAGCAACTCACTCCATGAGTTAATTTTAAGTAGTACCATAATTACAATGGAATATTACAATGCTTGCGCAATGGATTTACTACTTTTTTGGTTTGCAAAGCCTGGAATGCACGAATAATGCGGAAACGGGTATTGCGTGGTTCAATTACATCGTCGATATAACCATAAGAAGCTGCCTGATATGGGTTTGCAAATTTCTGGTTGTATTCGGCAACTTTTTCAGCAATGTATTTTGCTTTTTCTTCGGGGTCGGTAATGGCGTTGATAGCACGTCCTTCCAATACTTCGATAGCACCGGCAGCACCCATTACAGCAATTTCGGCTGTTGGCCAAGCGTAGTTAAAGTCGCCACGGAGTTGTTTACAGCTCATTACATCATGTGCTCCACCGTACGATTTACGTAATGTAACCGTCACTTTAGGCACTGTAGCTTCGCCATAAGCAAACATTAATTTAGCTCCGTGAATTATTATACCTGAATACTCCTGACCTGAACCAGGAAGGAATCCCGGAACATCAACAAGCGTAAGAATTGGAATATTAAATGCGTCGCAGAAACGAACAAAACGAGCTGCTTTACGCGAAGCATCGCAGTCGAGTACACCTGCAAGGAAGTTGGGTTGATTGGCAATAATACCTGTCGAAGCACCATTAAAACGTGCAAAACCAACAATGATATTACGTGCATAATTACGATGTACTTCAAGAAATTCGCCATTATCAACAATAGTATGAATTACATTTTTCATATCGTACGGTTGGTTCGGATTGTCAGGAACCATCGTGTTCAAAATATCTTCAATACGGTCGATTGGGTCATGCGTTTCAACAAGTGGTGTTTCTTCCAAATTATTTTGTGGTAAATACGATAATAATTTGCGAATGAGCAACATACCTTCTTCTTCGTTTTCGGCTTTGAAATGCGCAACACCCGATTTTCCGGCATGTACATCGGCTCCACCAAGGTCTTCGGTCGAAATATCTTCGCCTGTAACCGATTTCACTACTTTTGGTCCGGTAACGAACATGTACGAATTATCTTCGGTCATCAACACAAAGTCGGTGAGGGCAGGAGAGTACACAGCACCACCAGCACAAGGGCCATAAATAGCCGAAATTTGTGGGATAACACCCGAAGCCATAATGTTGCGTTGGAAAATTTCGGCATAACCAGCTAATGAAGTTACACCTTCCTGAATACGTGCGCCACCCGAATCGTTGACACCAATAACGGGGCAACCCATATTCATGGCCATATCCATTACTTTACAAATTTTAAGCGCCATAGTTTCCGACAGCGAACCACCAAATACGGTGAAATCCTGTGCAAACAAAAATACGGTACGCCCGTCGATTGTTCCATGACCGGTGATAACACCGTCGCCAAGGTACTTTTCTTTTTCGAGTCCGAAGTTGTTGCAACGATGCGTTACAAACATATCTAACTCTTCGAAACTACCGTCGTCGAGCAACATTTCGATGCGCTCACGAGCAGTAAATTTGCCTTTTGCATGTTGCGAGGCAATGCGTTTTTCGCCACCACCCAACTTGGCTTGTACGCGCAAGTCGATGAGGTTTTTTACTTTTTGTTGATTTTCCATAAAAACTTTTTTTTATTAATGAATTCATTATCAATGCAACAGGATCACATGCCATGCCACACAATAACGAAATTTGTTTTTTATTTACTCGGATCTTCGCACAATTCTGTCAATACTCCGAATGTCGATTTTGGGTGTAAAAATGCGATATTTAATCCTTCAGCACCTTTGCGTGGAGCTTTATCGATTAAAGTTACGCCACCTTCGGCAACTAAATCCAATGTTTCCTGCAAGCCTTTTACTGCAAAAGCAATGTGGTGAACACCTTCGCCTTTTTTCTCGATAAATTTGCCTACAGGGCCTTCTGGGTCGGTCGATTCCAACAATTCGATTTTTGTTTGACCAACTTTGAAAAAAGCTGTTTTTACTTTTTGTTCGGCAACTTCTTCAACTGCATAACAAGTTAATCCCAATACATTTTCGTAATAAGGAATAGCAGTTTCAAGACTTTTTACGGCAATGCCAATGTGTTCGATGTGCGTAAGATTCATAAACGTAAGTATTTTATATGTTTTAAATTTATTTTGAATATGTTTTTGGACAAAAGAGAGGGGGAATTTTTATAAAATAAAAAATTAAAGAAATATTTCTCTAATTTTCAATTCGCGCACAAAATTAGTATAAATATTTCTCATTATCAACGAAATAAGTAATTATTTTACAAATAATTTTTAAGTGCTGATTTACAGAAAGATAACTGATTTGGAGGTAATTACTTACTCGAAAGTCTTTTTCCTTTTTCGCCTAAATAAAAGGCAATTAGCACCACATTTTCAAATCCGTTGTTCGTTCCATTGTGAAGAAGGTCTATAACCTCAGGAAACGAAGTTCCAGCAGCAAATAATTTGGGTTTCAAATTCTCAAATTCCACAGTCAAAACTCCTTGCAGAATATAGGCAAAAACAGGAATGTTATGCCTATGCCAACCGGTAGACTCACCGGGCTCAATAGTTATTTTTGCAATGGTAACCTCGCTGTTTTCGAAATGCGGATAGTTGATTTTTTGACCTATAGAAGTCGTATCTGTTTTAAGCAGAGTTTCAACGATAGCTCCCTTATTGTATTGCTGTGCATTTAAAACTATACAAAAAAACATACTTAAAACTATGATTGAAATATGTCTCATAACTGTTTATTTATTAAAACGTTGTATAAGATTGTATGCCTGATAAATGCCAAGTTCGCCTGCTTTGCTCAAATCGGAAATGCCCTGTTTATCTTGTCCGGTAAATAAGTAAGTCAAGCCGCGGTTGAAGTAAGCTTCAGCAAAATCGTTGTCGCATTCAATGGCTTTTGTATAGTTCGTAATGGCTGTTTTGTAGTCTTTTTGAACGCACAGAATATTGGCTTTGTTGTAATAAGCAAAAGCAAATGTGGGTTGCTGTTCAATTACTTTATCCAAATCGCGCATAATCATTTCCACTTCAAATTTGTATTTGTTTTCGCTCAAAATACGATTACTCCGATCGGTAGAATTTTCAAACTTATAACTGTCTGTTTCGGTTACAGTGCTTTTGTTATATTCCACCAACTTGTAGCGAATAGTTGCACGACTAAAATAAGCCAACGAAAAATCGGGTCGAATAGCAAGTGTGCGATTTAAATCTTCTATTGAGCTATTAAAATCCTGAACCATAGCAAATTCGAGCGAACGATTAAAGTAAAGGTCGGCATCGTTTTCGTAGCCCGAGAGTTTATTCGTTATGTTATTAATGGCTTCGAAATGCCGATTTATTAACTCGGAAGTAAGCGCAATTTCGTTATTTGTAATTTTTAAAATGGTACTTAATTTTTTTAGTTTATTATAATCTTCCACAATTGGCTGATACAGGTTTGTGCGGCGAATTTCGTCGTTTTTGGCATAATATGTTAGTACAAAATTTTTCTCGTTTATAACGTCGGTGTATTTATCCTGAATCGTTCCACGCTTCGAATCGCCATATTTAGTTTCGGTTTGCGAGTCGTCGATGTTTTGCGTTACAAATCGGTTGAAGAGTTCGGTTTTTTTGTTGGTGCTCGATTTAGGAGCGTTTTTATCTATCTTATTATCAGCTACCAGTTCATCTTTTTGTTTTTTGGGTTTATTCTCATTGTTTTTTTCAATATTGTAAGCCATTTGTTGGTATCTAAATGCTTCTTTTTTGTTTTTCAAACCATTGTATGCTTCTGCAATTCCCCAATAGGCGGGTAAAAAATTGGGATACTTTGCTCTGATTTTTTCAAAGTCAGCAATAGATTTTTTGTACATTTTAAGGCTGTTTTGCAACATTGCTTTGCGGTAAAAAGCTTCAATTTGGGTTGTATCCAACGAAACTACTTTTTCTAAATCGGCCAATGCATTGTTGTTATCGCCCAAGTTGGCACGCAATAAACCACGGTTGTAGAAGGCCAGCGGGCTACTTTTATCCATCGAAATAGCTTTATCGTAATCTTTCAAGGCTTCGCGGTAGTTTTTGCGTTGCACGTTTACAATACCTCGATTTATATAATCGCCTGGATTGGTGCTTTTCAGCTTAATTGCCTGACTGTAATTGGTATACGCACCTTCGATATTGTTTTTTTGTAATTTAAGTAATGCTAATGCACTCCAGGCCTGTGCGTTGGTACTGTCGGTTTTTGCATAATCGGTAAATGCTTTTTCGGCACTTACAGTATCTTTCATAAATAAATAAATGACTCCTTTTTCGTATAATAATTGTTTGTTTTTGGCACTTTGTCGGTTGTAAGTCGTCAAATCGGCCATGGCATCCTCGTATTTCTCGAGTCGAATAAAGGCATCCATTCGGTTAAGCAATAAATTGAGGCTATTAGGACTAAAATCGTAAGCGGTGGAAAAGTCTTTTACAGCATCCGAGTAATTTCCGGCACGGCGGTGTGCAAATCCGCGAATGTAATAGGCTTCGGGCAGAAAAGGATTACGTTCGATGGCTTCGGTAGCATCTAATTCTGCGCCTTTGTCGTCGCCCAATTGCACTTTAGCCATGGCGCGATACATGTAAGGTTCTGCTAAATAAGGTTTTATTTTTATAACCTGATTAAAATACTGTATAGAAAGCACATAATCTTCAAAATACAACGCATTCCGACCAATGGTCAGAATGCGTTCGGTATTCCATTGCCCAAAAGCAATGAATTGAATTGCACTAAAAACAAAAAGTACTAAATATTTTTTCATTCGAAAATCTTAATTCGTAACGATACAAAACGCTAAATTAAGATGATACAGGCAAATTATCCTTTTTGTATTCAAATATTTAAGTATATTTTATGTATTATGTATCTTATTGAGAGTTTTACCTCCACCTCACCCCCAAAAATTTTATATATAAAAAGCCCCAAACCCCTAAAGGGGATTTAAAGAGCGGTATTAAAAGCATTTCAGAATATCATGAAGTGTGTGAATTTTGGAGACGAAAGTAACTACACATCGCCTTTAGGGGCTTGGGGCAGTACTACTACTTCGCCAAAAAGTGTTGCCGACGACGCCGAAACAATTTTCACATGAATAAATTCACCTATTTTACGACCTTCGCGTGGAAAAATAACGACTTTACTCTGCGAAGTGCGTCCAAATAGCTGCTCTTTTGAGCGCTTCGAAAATCCTTCTACCATCACTTCAAAAATTTTACCAATGTCATTTTGGTTGCTTTGGTTGGCTATTTCGTTTTGCAATTTAATAATTTCGTCTAACCTGCGGAGTTTAACTTCTTCAGGTACATTGTCTTCCATTCGCTTAGCAGCAACTGTTCCAGGACGTTCGGAGTATTTAAACATAAATGCCATATCGAATTTTACTTCGCGCATTAAATCCAGCGTTAGTTGATGGTCTTCTTCTGTTTCGTCGGAAAAGCCACAAAATACATCGGTGCCAATAGCCACATCTGGAATCATGCGTCGCATGGCTGCAACCCTGTCCAAATACCATTCGCGGGTATATTTGCGATTCATTAGTTGCAATATCTTATTGCTACCCGACTGCACAGGCAGGTGAATAAAACGACAAATATTAGGATATTTGGCAATAACGGCAATGGTTTCGTCGGTCATATCTTTGGGATGAGGCGAGGTAAACCGAATGCGCATATCGGGCACCATTTCGGCAATAATGCTTAAAAGTTCAGGAAATTCAATTACTTTACCATCCTCTTGTGTAAATTTATAAGAGTTTACTGTTTGTCCGAGCAAGGTAACTTCTTTGTAATTTTTGGCTTTTAAATCCTGTATTTCTTTTAAAATGCTTGATACATCGCGGCTACGCTCACGTCCACGGGTATAGGGAACAATACAATAGGTGCAAAATTTGTCGCACCCACGCATAATCGAAACAAAGCCCGAAATAGAAGCGCCAATGCGGGTTGGCATTACATCTTTATAGGTTTCGGTTTTCGAAAGTTCAACATTAATCGCTTTTTCGCCATTTTCTACCGTATTAATAAGGTTGGGAATATCCAAATAAGCATCGGGACCTACCACAATGTTTACGCCGTGGTCGGTAATCAATTCGTCTTTCACACGCTCAGCCATGCAACCTATAACGCCAACTATCAGCCCTTTCTTTTTGCGCTTGAGCGAATTATAATATTTTAAACGTTGAATTACTTTTTGTTCGGCATTATCGCGCACCGAACAAGTATTTACAAAAATAGCGTTGGCATCGGTAATGTTGTCGGTTAGTTCAAATCCGTCCATTTCCATGATAGAAGCCACCACTTCGCTATCAGCCACATTCATTTGGCAGCCATAAGTTTCAATAAAGAGCTTTTTGTCGTTCAAAGCGGATTTAGAGTCCGTCGAAACAACTTTTTGTTCCATTTTTTCCATAAATAATTAATTTGTTTGTATTTAGCAATTACAAAGGTACGATTTATTCGTTTATGACAGAATACAGAATTGAATTTATACCATTATTTAACGCAATTTGGAAAAAGTCAATTAACTTGTTTTGGTTTTTTTAACACATTTTTTTATGCTACTTAAATATTTGATTATTAATGAACTAAAATATTTATATACCTGTCGACAGGTATATAATGACTTTTTTTTCGGTTTTTTTTAAGTCAACTATTGTGCAGTATAAAAATACGCCTTATCTTTGCAGAGTAAACAAACAGATAAATTTTTCATAGTTAAGGTTTAGGTTAAAATGTGGCAAAGGGGCGCTGTGAAGCGGCCCTTTGTTTTTATATCTATTCGAGATTAAATTTTGCGTATATTTGCATCTCAAATCAATACAAGCACTAAAATTTATGATCGGAACTATTGTCAATACACTCGCCGTCGTAGCAGGCGGAACTATCGGAATACTACTTAATAAAAGCCTGCACCCACGTTTCAAACAAATTTATTTTCAAGCCACCGGGTTATTTACCATTGCCATTGGGATACTTATGATGAAGGACATGCAAAATGTGCTAATCGTTGTTGCATCTATAGCTGTGGGAGCATTGCTTGGCGAGTGGATGCGTCTTGAAGATAGGGTAGAGGTGTTGAGTGAATTACTCAAAAAACGTTTGAAAATTGGTAACGAACGCTTTACAGAAGGATTGGTAACGGCTTTTATGCTTTTTTGTGTGGGAGCTATGACCATTGTTGGGGCGGTGGACGAGGGTATCGGACGCTCATCCGAAGTGTTGCTTACAAAATCGTTGATGGATGGATTTTCATCCATTTTATTAGCTTCAGCCTTTGGTGTGGGAGTTGTTTTTGCGGCAATTCCTTTATTTTTATTTCAGGGCGGTATAAGTTTGGTTGCTATGTATGCCGCTTCGTTTTTTAGTGCCGAAATTATTCAGGGATTAAGCTCCGTTGGCGGAGTATTATTAATAGGACTTGGAATAAATATATTAGAATTGAAGAAATTGCGTATTGTAAATATGCTTCCTGCACTCTTATTGGTAGTTTTATTTTTGTGGATAAGAGCTATTTAAGATACAATCTCTAACTCATTTATTCTTTGAAAATGTTTCAAATTTAGAGTTGCCAATGGTAATTTATAACTCATACTGGTTGCAGCAATCAAAATATCAGCCAAATCAATCATTTTGTTTTTCTTTCTTAGCTGTTTATAAATTTCAATTGCTTGAAGAGAAGATTGCAAATCAAAATCTATTACTTCAATGGAATCCAAAAATTCATTCCAAAAAGAATCTTGTTGTTTATTGCTACCCGAAAAGATTTCGAAATGCGTTATAATAGAAATTGCAAAATCATTTTCTGTAGAAGCTAATTTATAGAAATACGTGCTTTCTTTATTGACAGCTCGAAATAATTCAATTAATACTGAAGAATCTAAAAGTATCATGCTAATCTCGATTTATTAATAAGCTGTCTGATTGATTGGTATTCATCATATTCCACATCTGACCATGTTGGTGCTTTTAAAATCAAGGATTGTAAAGTGCTTGTCTTTGCTTGTTTCTTTGTAATAATCTCATTGTTAATGGTTGTATTCAACCTTTTTAGTTCAGAAACCGGAAGTTGCTTTACAATCGTTACTAAATCATTGTAGGCAATATTTAAATTTACATGCATGAGTCAATATTTTTTTTTTCAATGTTTTTTCGTTGCAAATATACAAAACTTCTATTTGATTGTATAACAAAACACATTTAAATATTGTTTGCAGATAAAAACCAGCTACGCTTTAAGTGGATTTTGAAACGAAGCTGGTAGTTTTTTTGTGGATAAAAGCCATTTACTAACTTTATCAACAGCTTGTTGAAACTTTTTTTATGGCTGTATCAAATTAGTTTTGTATTTTTGGTCTCCGATTTTGGTTCATCTGTTGATTGGTTCATCTGTTAAATAGTTCATCTATTAAATAGTTCATCTGTTAAATAGTTCATCTGTTAAATAGTTCATCTGTTGATTGGTTAATATAGAAATCTGGAAAAAGTAAAATGTTATTAGAATTAATCAATCAATCAACCAATTAATCAATTAATCAATCAACCAATTAACCAATCAACCAATTAACCAATCAACCAATTAACCAATCAACCAATTAACCAATCAACCAATCAACCAATCAACCAATCAACCAATCAACCAATCAACCAATCAACCAATCAACCAATCAACTAATTAACCAATTAACTAATTAACCAATCACAAATCACTAACAAAAAATATGGCCGAAAAGCGCAATTATTCAAAAAAAAATACCATTCAGCCTGTTCCTGCGAATGAATATGGCAAATTACCACCGCAAGCTCCCGAATTGGAAGAGGCTGTTCTTGGGGCTATTATGCTCGAAAAAGATGCTTATTCCATTGTTTCGGAAATTCTGAAGCCAGATTGTTTTTACAAAATGACGCATCAAAAGATTTTTGAAGCCATAATGACACTCGCTTTGCATCAAGAACCGATTGATATGCACACCGTTACGGAACAATTGCGCAAAAATGGTAATATCGACGATGTGGGAGGGGCATATTATATTACTTTGCTTACTGCTAAAGTTTCGTCAGCAGCTCACTTAGATTATCATGCACGTATTATTGTACAAAAATACTTAGCACGTGAGTTAATTCGTGTTTCTTCGGAAATTCAAACCAAAGCTTTTGACGACAAAACAGATGTGGACGATTTGATGCAGGAAGCGGAAGGTATGTTGTTCGAACTGTCGCAAAATAGTCAGAAAAAGGATGTTACCCAAATAAATCCGGTTATCGAAGAGGCTCGTAAACGTATGCAAATTGCTGCTACAAAGCAAGGAGCAAGTGGTGTGGCGAGTGGTTTTCATGCGTTAGACAAAATTACTTCGGGCTGGCAACGCTCCGACCTAATTATCATCGCTGCTCGTCCAGCAATGGGGAAAACGGCTTTTATTCTATCCATGGCAAAAAACATGGCGGTAGATAATAAAGCGCCTGTGGCTGTTTTTTCGCTCGAAATGTCGAATGTGCAATTGGTTAATCGTTTGATAATGAATGTGTGCGAACTCGAAGGGGAGAAAATTAAAAACGGTCAGCTAGAAAAATTCGAATGGGATAAATTTGACCGTGATATTAATAACTTGTTAGATGCGCCTGTTTTTGTAGACGATACGCCCAGTTTGTCGGTTTTCGAATTGCGAAGCAAAGCGCGCCGCCTAGTAAAAGAGCACAAAGTACAATGTTTGATTATTGACTATTTGCAGTTAATGAATGCCAGCGGAATGAGTTTCGGCAGCCGTGAACAGGAAGTAAGTATTATTTCCCGATCGCTCAAAGGTCTGGCTAAAGAGTTGGATATTCCGATTATTGCCCTATCGCAGCTAAATCGTGGTGTAGAGGGACGTACGGGACACGAAGGAAAACGTCCGCAATTGTCCGACCTTCGCGAATCGGGTGCTATTGAGCAGGATGCCGATATGGTGTGCTTTATTCACCGCCCTGAGTATTATAAAATTACCGAAGATGCGCAGGGAAATTCATTGATTGGTTTAGCCGAAATTATTGTGGCAAAACACCGTAATGGTGCAACTGGCGATGTATTGCTCAAGTTTAAAGGAACTTATGCCAAATTTATGAATAAAGATGATATCTCTGGCGACGACCAAGATAGCGGCTATCAAACTATTCCATCCAAAATGAATGACACATCGTTTTATGGTGAGGGACAGAAAAGTAATCCGGCTGCTTTGTTGGGTGGCAGTAGCAGCAGTATGGATGAACCTCCATTTTAAAAACCTATTGATAAAATCTCTTGATATATTGATAAACATTGGCTGTAAAAATGCAAAAAAATGACTAATTTTGCAGCTTTAAAACATAAAAGTATTAATTTAGAAATAAAACATTAAAAATCAATTAAATATGAGCAAAAAAGCATTGCTGATGATACTCGATGGCTGGGGATTAGGAAATGGTTCGAAAGCCGACATTATTTCAAACACACCAACTCCTTATTGGGATTCGTTGATGGCAAATTATCCAAATTCACATTTGCTTGCTTCGGGCGAGGATGTAGGTTTGCCCGATGGACAAATGGGAAACTCCGAAGTAGGACATTTAAATATTGGTGCAGGACGCGTTGTTTATCAGGATCTTGTGAAAATAAATATTGCTTGCCGCGATAATAGTATTCTGCAAAACCCCGAAGTGGTGAATGCTTACAGTTATGCTCGCGACAACAATAAGAAAATTCATTTCTTAGGGCTCGTTTCGGATGGCGGTGTACATAGCTCGCTCGACCATTTGCTCAAATTGGTGGATATTGCCAACGATTACAAGGCAGAGGCTTATGTTCATTGCTTTATGGACGGTCGCGATACCGACCCTAAAAGCGGAAAAGGATTTATCGAACAATTAGATAATTATACCCAAGGTACAACAACAAAAATTGCTTCGGTAATTGGTCGTTATTACGCTATGGACCGCGATAAACGTTGGGAACGTGTACGCAAATCGTATGATTTAATGGTCAATGGAGTGGGAGAGAGCGTTACCGATGTGGTGGCTGCCATGCAGGCTTCGTACGATGCGGGTGTTACCGACGAATTTATAAATCCTTTTGTTGTAGTTGATGCTAATGCAAATCCAGTAGCCAAAATTGAAGCGGGCGATGTGGTTATTTTCTTCAATTATCGCAACGACCGTGCTAAGGAGTTAACTGTTGTGCTTACGCAACAAGATATGCCTGAGGCAGGTATGAAAACCATTCCATTGGAATATTATTGTATGACTCCTTACGATTCGTCGTACAAGGGTTTGCATGTGTTTTTTAACAAAGATAATGTGCAAAATACACTTGGCGAATATGTTTCGAGCTTAGGAATGAAACAATTGCGTATTGCCGAAACAGAAAAATTTGCCCACGTTACCTTCTTTTTCTCTGGTGGTCGCGAAAGTGAATTCGAGGGCGAAGAACGTATTTTAGTTCCTTCACCCAAAGTGGCAACCTACGATTTGCAACCAGAAATGAGCGCCCCCGAAGTGGCTGAAAAACTGATTGCAGCCATTAAAACTCAAAAATTTGATTTTATTGCCCTCAACTTTGCCAATGGCGATATGGTAGGACATACAGGCATTCGCGAAGCTATTGTAAAAGCCGTTGAAACAATTGACAAGTATATGGGGCAAGTTATTGAAGCTGCCAAAGTCAATGATTATGAGGTAATTGTAATAGCCGACCACGGTAATGCCGACAATGCCGAAAACGCTGATGGTTCACCAAATACGGCTCATTCGCTCAATCCGGTACCGTTTATTTATGTAACGGACAACGAAGCTGCAAAAGTAGAAAATGGTATTTTGGCTGATGTGGCTCCTTCTATTTGTACTATTTTGGGCATTCCAAAACCAGTTGAAATGACGGGTCGTAGCCTAATTGTAAAGTAAAACCAATAGGCGAGTAGAGCCTAAAGCAAAATTTAAAAAACCACTGTTGGCTTAATGGCTTGCAGTGTTTTTTTTTATTGTTTAATTTTGAATTTCGATTTACGCATAATTTTTTTCTTGGTACGATATATCCACGAAGAATAACGAAAGAGTAAGAGCGCAATGAAAATAAAGGCTGCTTGATTGAATGTTTGTACCGAAATAGCTACTGCCACTAACGCCAACGCTACTAAAATGAGGTTAAATAGCTGGTAAAAAAAGATTTGAATACGCCATTTAGAAAACCAAATCATAAAAGCTGCAACTATATTTAGCGGATTGAGCCAAAGAATATTAAAATTGAATTTTACCAATGGATGAGTAGAAAAAAACATTAGAAAAAACACAATTGTTCCAGCAAGGCCAGTTGCCAAAAGTAAAAATGAATCAAAAATGGTATTGTATTTTTTATCAAAAACAATTTCGTAGGCCGATAGCAAAGCAATGAAAATGAGCAAAATAGAAAAAACATAAAATGGTTTGCTAAATAATCCTACTACCTCTTCTTCTTTCGATTCGGTTGAAACCAATATAGTTGTTTTGGCTATAAGTGGCCTTGTTTCGGTATTTTGATTGTTCGAAATACGCGCATTCAAAAATTCGTATTTAAGTATTTCGGGCAAAAACATACTTTGTAGTTGGGGCATGGTTTTATCAGCCTGAAAGCCAAAAATTAAATCGATACCAAAATGTAACCAAGTATCGTCGCCAATATA
The DNA here is from genome assembly GCA_020049335.1 of Paludibacter sp. Taxonomy (GTDB): domain Bacteria; phylum Bacteroidota; class Bacteroidia; order Bacteroidales; family Paludibacteraceae; genus Paludibacter. The sequence goes on from JAIFKX010000228.1 coordinate 42,192, forward strand.
GTTCCCAATAGCCTGTCGGTAGGTTTTTGATTCGAACGACGATTGAAAAACAACGCGCCCATCTACGGCTCCCATTACTACGTCGCGTGGGCGGGTGGCGCAATTGTCGAAAACAAAATTGTAACGATATTGGCGGTTTTCGGGCTTGTAGTTCTGCAATAATTGTTCTATTAACCGTTTCGTTTCGCTGGGACGTAAATTTAAAATATGCTCCCAAACTACAGAATTACGACTTTTATATTCGGGTAAAAAATCGGACGTGTTTTGTACGCCTAACAAATAATCGGTTTTGCCGCGAATAAATTTGTAATAAAAATTTTCGGTATTAAAACTAAAAAGTCCCCAATTAAAAATAAAGTCGTAACCATTCAGTTTATCAACTACGCGTATGCCCGAATGTCCAAATTTTGCATATACCTCAGCACCTGGCGAGCAGGTAATTAAGCTTACTTGCAGCGAATCACTAAATGCAATTTCTTGTGCTTTTAGTTGCATTGCAAATAAGGCAATTAATAGAATTATGGTAATTTGTTTCATGCGTAATTTGTTCGAATCTGTAACTATTTGTTTTACAAAAGTATGTAATTTAATTTGTTTTTTAAAATATAAGTAATCTAAATCTAATAATGTTATATTTCTTAAATACTATTTTTTCGACCCCCAAACCCCCAAAGGGGGCTAAATACTGCAAATATGAGGTTATATGGGTTATAATAAATTATATAGAATTGGTCTTAAAGCCCCTTTCGGGGGTTTGGGGGTCATATTCAAAATATATCATTAAATACTATTTATTACTTGCACTACGAAATACAAAAATGTTTGCTTCAATTAAAACACAAAAATACTTTAAATCCTATTTTCCAAAAAAGGATATTTATTCATTAATTCTTGTTTTTTAGAAATTAAATGCTTTTTAAAATTCTCATAATCAGTAGTTTCTGTATGAATAGGGCGATGCGAAAGTGCATTTTTATACTGATTTACTTCATTCATACATATTTCAGTTGTGTTTTCAAAAAAAGTATTCGAAAACCGATTAAAAATATAATCTACAGCCACTTGTGAGGGATGAAGCATATCAGGAGCATAGAAACGATAGTCGCGCAATTCGTCCATTACCAGTTCGTACGCCGGAAAATAATGTGTATTTTTATTGGTCTTAACAATTTCTTGTATGGCTTGTAAAAGAATTCCTTTGCTTATGTTGTTTTCCGTAGGTCCATCCTTCCAATGGCGTACTGGACTAACTGTAAATATGATTTTTAGCTGCGGATTTAGTATAGATAGCTCCGCAATAATATTTTTATACTGTTCCACAATTAGCTCTGGGCTCAATCTTAACCGCCTAAAATTTGCAGCTGGTACTTTGTGACAGTTCGCCACAACTTGTTCGTTTTCAGCTTGTTTATATATCCAAGCTGTTCCAAAAGTGAGAATCAGAAAATCAACATTTTTTAAATTTTGGGCTGCTAATGCAAGTCGATTATTTATTTTTTCCAAACAACTCGCTGCCTTTATATCCGAAAACAGTGTACTATGCATATAGCTGCCCCATAGTGAGTTATGTAGAAATAAGTCCTTTTGAGTAAACACTTTATTTTGTATCAAAAATTGAATAGCTTCGGCAATAGAGGCCGGATTAAACAGCACGCCAAACGGATTGATATCTACATCGAAACACGCATTTTGAAGTTTCATCCCTATATTTTCGGAAAAACAAGATCCTAAGGTAATTATTTTAGATGCGTAATCAATTTTATTTGCCGAAGGCTGAATATCGATTTTTGTAGTGAACATGTACGCTGTTTTTTTATACAAAAGTAATAAAATTAATTAAATGCGATTTTATAATTTGAACATTCAAGGTTCTACACTGTTTAGGTTACTGTTAGTTTAAAAATTTAAGTTTATAAAAATATGTCTTTATTAGAAGCATTTAATTGGCGCTACGCCACCAAAAAGTTTGATTCGACAAAAGTTGTTGATAATCAAATTGTTGAAAACATTATAGAAGCAGCCCGATTGGCACCTACTTCATCAGGCTTACAGCCATTTCAGGTTTTCGTTATTACCAATCAAGAATTAAAAGAAAAAATTGTACCCATTTCGTATGGACAAGAAATGTCGGCGCAATGCTCTCATTTATTGGTATTTGCCGTGTGGGATAATTATACCGACGAACGCATTGATAAAATTTACAAATACACAACCGAAGAGCGCAATATGCCTGCCGACCGATACGATGCGTATAAACAACGCCTCAAAGAAGGTTTTGCCAAACGTACTGCCGAACAAAACTTTGAACATGCAACGCGTCAAACCTATATTGCTTTGGGCTTTGCAATGGCCGAAGCAGCTGTAAGTAAAGTTGATACAGTTCCAATGGAAGGTTTTATGCCCAACGAACTCGATATTCTTTTGAGTTTAAAAGAAAAGGGCTTGAAAAGCGTTTGCATGTTGCCATTGGGTTATAGAGATACAGAAAACGATTGGTTGGCTACGCTCAAAAAAGTGCGTCACCCCAAGTCGGAATTTGTAACATATATCGATTAAGAATAGCTGAAATTAGATTTTTATTTAATTGTTACTGATTTTTTGTATCATTGCATGCAACATAAAAGCATTGTAATCCATCAATAAGTTGTAAGATTTATTTTTTTATCAAAAACAATTAAAAATTAAATAAAGTATGAAACGGATATTTTTGTTTGCATTACTTTCTACGGCATTATTTGCTTGTAAAAAGGAAGACGCAATAACAGAGGCAACAGTAGTAAAAATGGGAACCATTGAGAATCCATCTCAGTTGACTAATTTTTATTTGAATCAAGACGATAGCGTTCGTGTATGGATTCTCAATAGCGAAATAAAGTATTATCGACCCAAAAATAATCAACGGGTTATTATGGAGTACGTTATTCTTTCGAATAAGGCAACGGGAAGCAGTTACAGTCATGATGTAAAACTAAATGATGTGTATGAGGTGCTTACCAAAGGTATTTTCGATGTTACTACTGCTACACAAGATAGTATTGGAAACGACCCCGTAGTGATAAACGATATGTGGGTTTCGGGCGATTATTTGAATGTTGAATTTATTTATCCGGGATATTCGAAAACGCATTTTATCAATTTGGTTAGCGATTCGATTAAAAACAAAACTTATACGGATAATAAGGCTCATGTTGAATTTCGCCACAATGCCAACGACGATTATCCGTCGATAAATATAAGTGGAATTGTAAGTTTCAATATCAGTAAATTGAAAGTTGTAGGTGTAAATAGTGTTGATTTTGTGGTACATACCAACGAATTTGGTAACACTACAACCAACAGAACCTATAATTTTACTTATAAATATGGTGCTGCTTCGGCTGTACCATACACATCGACTAAACGATTGACAATTCCAACTCGAAAAGCGGTTGTTCGGTAAATTGTTCGTTTAATTTTGCAAAATGAAAGTCCGTCAAATTCGTTTGCACGGACTTTTATTTTTTATACCAAGATATTTTGTATATTTGCAGGTAAGTAATGGGACGAATATAATATACCATTTTTAATATTTACCTCACCCTAACCCTCTCCTTGAGGACATAGCCGTCAAGCTAAGAAATATTTTTAAGAAGGGGTTATTTCATTTAGTGGTTTATTTACTGCCCCTAACCCCTAAAGGGGAACAGAAATTAGTATTGATAATTACAATATCAGATTGGTTGTTTTT
>JAIFKX010000037.1 GCA_020049335.1 Paludibacter sp.
CAAAAAACAAAAAAATAGTACTTAAAAAATATCCTAATATTGATATGCATTCAATCAACTATATCATTATTTTTCTGCTATTGATAGCTCCACTATCGGCCAAAAATTATTATTTTTCCAATGCCGGAAATGATAAGAATTCAGGCGTACAAACTGTAAAAGCATTTAAAAGCTTGGACAAACTATCGGGGCTCACCCTAAAAGCCGGCGATTCGGTTTTGTTTCGGCGTGGTGATACTTTTACGGGTGAAATTGTGGTGCGTCAATCGGGGAAAGCAGGAAAACCCATCGTTTTTTCGGCGTACGGAAAAGGTGATTTGCCCATTTTGAGCGGCGCTGTCCGATTGAATAATGCCATCAAAAACTCGGCACTGCAACAGTTTTTTGCTATTGACCGAAGAGTGCTGAAGTTGTATATAAATGACAAAAAGCAAACATTGGCGCGCATGCCCAATAGCGGCTATCTAACTATTGGAGAAGGAATTGGCAAAATCGGTTTTAAAAGTGAACTTAATGAACCCGATGGTTATTGGACGGGTGCAACGATTGGTATGCGTACCATCGATTGGGTTTTTGAACATCGCGATATTGCATCGTTTGAAAATAAAGTATTGAAATTTACCTTTCCTTCGCGCTATAATTTAACTAAAGGATATGGCTATTTTTTGCAAAATAAACCTGAATTACTGGATACTATTGGCGAATGGTATTCGTCGGAAAAGGAACTAAGCATAATTTTCCACCAACAGCTGAACACTCAGAAAGTAGAAGGTGTAGTATATCAAAATGCATTCGTGTTATTGCCCAATGTGAAAAATATCAGTATCAAATCATTGCAAATAGAAAAATATGCCGACAATGGTATTTGGGTGCAGCATGACAGCAAAGATATTGATATTGACCAAAATAAAATTATAAACGTAGGATATATTGGTGTTTGGTTGGATACGTTGGTGAACAATGTAAATGTAAAATACAATGTAATAGAGGATGTGGCGGGACGAGGAGTTTCGGGCATACGCAATCAAAATTGCAACATTGAACACAACAAAATTCGCCGCATTGGTTTATGGCCGGGCGAAGGAATAAGCGGTGTGAATGGCATGGAGGGCATAGTGATTGAAAATCAAGAGAAAAACCATGCATTAAGTAATGCCAGCAATAACCGAATTGCTTATAATGAGGTGGATAGCACTGGTTATGCCGGAATTCGTATGGATGGGAAAAATAGTGTTTGTGAATTTAACGTGGTGAGAAACACATCTTTAAAACTCAACGATTCGGGCGCAATTTATTGTTTCGGAAAAGTGAAAAATCGAACACACGACAATCGAATTAGTAATAACCTGATAATTAATGCCGTGGGAAATACCGAAGCTACTCCTTCCAACGAAATGGCAACCAACGGTATTTACATTGACAATAATTCAACGCAAATATTGGTGGAAAATAATACCATTATTCATGTGTCGAGCAATGGCATTTTTGTGAATGATGGTTCGCCTAAAAATACAATTCGGGGCAATACAACCTTCGATTGTGAAGCGGGAATCGCTTTTTCGGAATGGGCAAACAAGGATTCACTGTATGGTAATTTTATTGAGAAAAATATTGTGTTGTGTGCCGATAAATCGCAACGAGCAGTATCCATTAATACTTTTTTGGGTCCACAAATCAATGTTGGAAAATTCATCAACAATACCTACATCAACGCTCACGATGGTTTTTATTTGAATTACAAAACCGACCCCGAAAAAGGCCAACGTCGTTCCGATTTATTTCGGTTAGCAAACTGGCAAAAAACTAGTGGCGATGAAATTGGAAGTCGCTCGGTGGAAATAAAAGGTGCTAAAATTATTTATAATGATTCGTTTGAGCCCAAAAACATTTCACTACCAACAGGACAATTTACTGATTTGGAAGGAAATAAGCTGGGTAGAACAGTGCTGCTGAAGGCATGTGAGTCGGTGATAATTGTGCCGGTAGAGTGAATGGTTACTGCTCAGTGATTTAACCTTCTTATTGGGAGCTTTTTTAGAAATGACTTTAAAAGCTATAGTAAATTTAAGTCCAATGTTCATTGTACTTTTATTTCGTGATTAGTTTATTTCTTTTGTTTTAGTAATTCTTTTGCGTATTGTTTTTTTTGACTATAAAATTTCTTCAACCCCTTTTTCTGTAGGAATCACTTGCTGTATCGTTCCATCATTATTGTAATGAAGTTCATCAACGCAAATTGAACGTCGGAAAGGATTCGGGCTATTCCAGTTAAGCACTGGCTCTACATTTGGCGTATTTTTAAAATACAAGTCTGAGTTGTGATAAAACAAATACCACTTGCTTTTGTATTGAACTATCGAATGATGATTGGTGCCACTATTTACTTCGTCGAGAATTACTCCTTTATACACATAAGGACCATAAGGATTATCGGCCATGCAATATAGAATTTTACCTAGACCCGAATACGACAGATAGTATTTACCGTTGTGTTTGTGCATCCAAACGGCTTCAAAAAAATGGTCGGTACCTTGCAGCACTTTTATTGTATCGGCAAACGAAATCATATCTTCGTTAAGCCGAATTACATTTACTTGATTTTGACCAAAATACAAATAGGGTGCTCCGTCATCATCTATAAAAATACAAGGATCAATCAAATCACGATTTGCTTTAACACCAGGCGTATTGCGACTTATTAATGGTTTATTTAGCGGGTCTTTGAACGGACCCTGAGGTTTTTTGCCAACAGCTACACCTATAAAATTTTGGTCTGTAGGGTAATAAAAGTAATATTTGCCATTTTTATAAGCACAATCGGGTGCCCATGCATACTTTTTAGCCCAACTAAGATCCTTCAAGCTTAAACAAACCCCATGATCCTTCCATTTTTTCATGTTAGTAGTAGAATACACATGCCAATCGTCCATATTGAACCATGTGGCCGTGTCCTGGTCGTGCGAAGGATATACATAAAGTTTATTCTTAAAAACCCTTGCCGATGGGTCGGCAGAATACATGTGGGTGATAAATGGATTTGTTGCCAAACAAAATTGAACAGCAACAATTGAAATCATAAAGCTTAATTTACGCATATATTTAATTTGTAATTTTAATTTCACTTTGTAATACCGGACTCATTCCTAAATTCAGGCTTCGTTGTGTGGGCAATGAACCACCAATAAAGATATTCACCAATCCATTTTTTACGACTGTTTCGCCATTTTCGCCAATCATACGAAGCATTTCGGGAGTTATGGAAAAATTCACTATAGTAGATTCACCAGCTTTTAAATGAACACGTTTGAAGTTTTTAAGTGAAAATATTGGTGTTTCAATCTTACTGTCTTTACGCTGAATGTACAGTTGAACTACTTCATCACTTTCAATTTTTCCTTCATTTTTCACGGTCACTTCAGCTTGAAAAGATTCAGCTTTTCTAACTTTATTTTTACTCGTTTTAAGATTCGAATACGTGAATTTGCCATAAGAAAGGCCATAACCAAAAGGATAAAAAGGCTCTTCTGTCATATAGCGATATGTCCGCCCTTTCATTGAATAATCTTCATAAGCAGGCAATTGTTTCAGCGATTTTGGAAATGTAATGGGTAAACGTCCCGAGGGTGAAATGTCACCAAACAGCACATCTGCCACTGCATTTCCGCCTTCTTCACCTGGATACCAAGCCCAAATTACGGCATCTGCCAATTCGGCAATCTCTGTCATATCAATAGGACTTCCAGCAGTTACAATTACAATAATTGGTTTGGTATTATCCTTTCGCAATTTTCGCAAGAAATTAATTTGATTCTCGGGCAAACTATAATCCAATCTATCTCCAAAATCTCCAGACTCAATAGATTCGCCTTCTTCTCCCTCCAAATTGACATTTAAACCCATTGCCACAATACTCACATCGGCATCTTTGGCCTCACTCGAGGTCCATTCAATTGAATTTACGTTTGGGCGTGCAAGTAAAAATCCTTGTCTGTATTGCATAATTGAACCTGAGTTTAAGTGCCCTACAATACCCTCCTGAATAGTAACCATGTTTTGATTTACACCATAATAATTTCCCATTAATGCATCATTATTAGTGGCATTAGGGCCTAACAAATAAAGCGATTTTGTGTCTTTACTAAGCGGTAATATTCCATTGTTTTTGAGCAAAACAATGGATTTTTGTGCTGACTCCAACGCAATTTTTCGATGTTTGTCTGAATTGATTACTGAAGTTGGAATTTGGGAATAGGGATTCTGGTTCAAGTCATCAAACATGCCCAGTTTAAAACGTGTTTTAAGCAAAACTGCCAATGATTGATTGATTTCGTCTTCAGTAATTAATCCTCTTTCTACAGCATGTACTAAGTTCGGGTAATAAGAAATACCACAATTAAGATTCACACCTTTTTTAAATGCTAACACAGCCGATTCCAATTGGTTATTGGTCAGTTTATGTCCTGTATGAAAATCATCAATGGCCCAACAGTCGGAAACGACGTGTCCTTGAAAATTCCATTTTTTTCGTAAAATATCAACTAAAAGCAAGCTACTACCACAACATGCTTCCGTATTGGTACGGTTATAAGCACACATAACTGATTCTACGCCAGATTTTACAAGAAGCTCAAAAGCAGGAAGATATGTTTCGTATAAGTCTTTATTGCTGACCGTAGCATTAAATTCGTGGCGCAAGCGTTCTGGTCCACTGTGTACCGCAAAATGCTTAGCGCAAGCTGCCACTTTCAGGTAATTAGGATTGTTTCCTTGCAACCCTTGCATATATTTCAGCCCCATCTGACTCGTCAAGTTTGGATCTTCGCCATAAGTTTCCTGACCTCGGCCCCAGCGTGGATCACGAAAGATATTGATATTAGGTGTCCAAAAGGTAATACCCGTATAGCGCGCACGATTATCTTTGGCTACTGCTGCATTGTGTATAGCGCGTGCCTCATCCGAAACGGCAGATGCAGTTCTATATGCCAAGTCGGTATCAAAAGTGGCAGCCAATCCAATGGCCTGTGGAAAAACCGTAGCATTTCCCGAACGCCCTACACCATGCAAAGCCTCATTCCACCAATCGTACGCAGGAATACCTAAGCGCGGTATGGCTGGTGTGCTGTGTTGCATTTGTTGCACTTTTTCGTCCAAGGTCAACTCGTTAATTAAATAGATTACTCGTTCATCAACTGACTTTTTTGAATCATTAAAAGCGAATTTAGTTTGCGAATGCAATGCTAAATTTGGCAATATGCACATTATTGCCAAAAGGATTTGAATTTTCATAATTTGCCGTAATTTATTTTAATCATGTTTGTTTCTAATACCTATTTGTCATCAATTTTTTACTTCAAACTTCAACAGCTTGAGGTCTTTATCCAATGAAGAATTACCTACCATAACTTCAAATTCACCTGGTTCGACA
>JAIFKX010000296.1 GCA_020049335.1 Paludibacter sp.
TAAATGTAGCGTCAGTACTTCCACCCGTATTAGTTGCTGTAATAGTGAAATTAGTTTGTGCCAATAATCCACTTGGCGTTCCGCTAATAACACCTGTATTGGCATTCAGAATAACACCTGCGGGTAAAGCTGGTGAAATGCTGTACGAAACTACTGCACCGTCCGAAATAGCTGGCGTTGAATTGATCACCGTTACGCCTTTGGTTGCAACTACAGGATTAGGTGAAAAAGTCATTGCGCTTGGAGCAATATCATTTACAGTCAAAGTATAATTAGCAGTTGCATTGCCACCCGTATTGGTAGCAGTAACAGTGTAAACAGTGCTTGCTGAAATTACAGTTGCAGTTCCGCTTATCACACCAGTAGTTCCATTTAAAGACATACCAGCAGGTAATGCAGGACTAATGCCATAACTAATTATTGCACCACCTCCCCCAATAGATGGCGTTGCACTCGTAAAGGCAGAGCCTTTTGTTGCAGTACCAATAGCTGGTGAGTATGACAAAGTAGTTGGTGCCGCATCTTTAACTGTCAAAGTAAATGTTCCAGTAGTATTTCCACAAGAATTTGAAGCTGTTATTTCAAAGTCAGTTTGTCCCAATAATACAGACGGCGTTCCACTGATTTCACCAGTAATTGGATTCAAACTTACACCCATAGGTAAAGCAGGACTGATAGTGTATGAAACCACTGCTCCACCATCTGAATTTGGTGTAGAACCTATCATCGCAACATTTTTTGTTGCAATGCCAATAGCTGGCGAATAAGTCAAATTGGTTGGTGCAGGTTCATTTGTCACAAATGCTCCAGAAATAGCACTAATAACATCTGTGCCACAATCGGAATGTACTACACAGTAATAATATAATGTTCCTACGGAACTTGATTGTGGAATATAAGTATTGGTTTGTGCACCATTTGCGATACCAAGATTTGTTCCTCCTGTTGTATTTGATGTGGTGTTACTGTACCATTGATAAGTCAATGTTCCTGTGCCACTTGCTGTAACCGAGATTGAAGTAAATAATGAGCCTTTGCATTGAGTTTGTGACATAGTGGCTTGTGATGTGATACTGGTTGAAGGATTAATAGTAACCACCACAGGTTTGACAATTGACAATCCTGAAGTGGATGAAATTCCTTTAATATAATAAGTATTATCCACTGAAATTGAGGCTGCAGCTAATGCTGTGATTTGTGAAGTTGTAGCTGCATCGTTCCAATATGTCAAAGCTAAATCATCGTCTGAGCCAGCTGTTACTCCTGCATCGGTTAAATCTACAGTATTACCTGTACATTCTGCTGCTGGGTTAGTTATAAAAAGTTTTGGTGCATCATGTACTATAACTACTATCGGACGTATATCATCGCAGGTACCATTTCCTCCTTTTACGTATACTGTATCGGAAACTGCCACTGCATTAGGATTAGTAAATGGAAGAGTACATGCGGCATCCTCCCAATATGTGAGAGGTGTAGTAACCCCAACAGTACTAGATACTGCTGCGGTAGCATTCACAGTAGTTGGCTCGGTAACAGCAGTGGGATTAGAAACTAGAATGACCGGATCAACAACCGCCGTAACAGTTACTTTTTTAACAGCACTCAGACACTTACCATTCTCCGCCCTTGCATAATAGTCCTTAGAGCTACCAGCACTAATGATGCCCGTTTCTAGAGTCGAGCCTGTGTATATCAAACTTGTGCACGCATTTTCTGAGTACCATTTAATAACCGCACCAGCTGTGGCACAACTTGCAGTTAAGGTAGTATTTACATTACCACATAATGTAACATTGGGAGTAACAACAGGGTCATCTGGTGTTATGGCATTATAGGCATAAACGGGTGTTCGTACAGGGGTAGAACAGCCAGTCCCAGCTACATAAGCTTCCACCCACAAAGTATCTCTGGTTCCCAAATGAGGTGTTATATTATATGTCGATTTACTTGTGTTAAGAGTAGTAACAGCACTGCTAAACACAGGAGCACCTCCAGTGGGTGAATTATACCAACGCATAGTTACAGGGCCGACTTTAGTTTCCACTGCTCCGCCAATCGTTTCGCTACTATTTATATTATTTACTGCCCAAGCCTTCAACGAATTCGGAACATTATTACAGCTACTGTCAGATGTAACTCTCACATCTGGCACCGTAGTTATTGAATACTGTTGAATATTACTTCTACATCCACCATTATCTGCTGCAAAATAATAAGTGGTTGGTGACGATGTTTGATAAAATTTGACAGTATCACCAATTAAATATGGTTGTGATAAATCTGAGTTTTTTGACCATACTATAACCCCTACATCTGCTTTTGCTCCATACAAAATTATTTGCCCATTTTTGTCCAATGATTGGCAAGCAGGTGGCATATTACCAAGAACAAACTGAGGAGTTTTATATCTTCGGATATTCAGGGACACGCGTCGCGACATAACACTATCGCCAGGATACCATTGTGAGCTATAATAAGTTGTGTCTTGTACATCCATACCCAAAGGCATATCGTGTGGGGTGAAAAGATCCATTCCCATGTTTGTGAGCTCTTCCGAATAATGCTCTGTAGGTTGCAAATAATAATGCACTTTTGTAGCTGGCGAAACAGTGGACTTGGTTACTCTTCCATCTAAATCTGCCAAAGTGGCATGATCACAGAATTTGATAGGATTTGATGCTCCAACAGGCATCCATGATGATTCAGGATCCCAACGATAAGTCTTAAGATTATCAAACTTAGCAGTTATTGGGTCATATCTCAACATTGTAAAACCATAAAATTCATGATTGGTTCCCCCACCAGTAAAGTTTTTTTCATTTATCCATTTGTCATCATATTTAGTTTCACCGACAGTTTGATTTACAAACATAACAGTTGCTTTATTAGATTTATCAATGAATATTCCTCTTACGTCTGGTTTTGTACCATCATAATCATTTGAAGTTATACATGTAGTGGTTCCATCAGGCAACGTTTTGAAAAAATGCAACATAGTTGTTTTAGTTCCTGTAGGATACAAAGTCCCTGTATGTGTTCCATCATCATTTAACAAAATGCGAGCCGATCGACCAGTACTAGAGCCAGATCCTACAATTGAGAATGCAGTATAAAGGTTCCCGTCATTATCAGATTCCGATGACATAGAGTATTTATCTAGACTAATATTTGTTTGGTCATCAAAAGTAACAACCTTTAAAACCTCAAATTTATGTGTTGTAGTATTCTCTGTAAGTATTGCTATAAATGGAATAGGTGTAGACTTATTAGTTTTATTTCTTTTTGTGAAAGTAGTAGTGGCGGTAGAGGCTCCACTTGGGGCAGTAATAGATGCTGTTCCACCCTGATCGATTCCGGCCATGGCAAATCCAGACAGGTAAAAACCTCCTCCGGCACGCGGTCTCAAGTTCAGCCCCCTAAGTGTTTTGGACTCACTAAATGAAAATGTTCGATCAATTGAAGATTCGATATTCGTTAAATTGAGTGCCGTATAATTGGGTTTGTATTTGCCGTCATTACCTATTTCTATAATAAAATGGTGACCCCCTGAAAAGGTAATATTCTCTAACTTCACATTGTTATTATAATGGTACCTTAATTCAAACTTTCTATTGTCAATAAAACAAAACTTCCCAGCATCGCCAAGCCAACTAGTATTTAGAGAGCCTGAACCAGATTTTATAGCCTTAGGGAAGTGAACTGTACCATCGGGCTTGTAACACGCTATACCAATAGTCTTGTTTGCAGGATTTACTCCTTCATGTAAACTCCATGTTACAAAAATAGAATCATTAGCCGCTGTCGTTCCATTCTTAACCACCATATCCAATCCATCCGAATTATATCCATCAAAATTCCTTCCCCACATATATTTTCCATCACGATTATACTTAATCAGAAATGCAGAACCTTTTTTTTCTGTTGGATTCAAATATGGCATAGAAGGACGCCATAGCGAATCTAAAGAACCAGAGAGGGTTTTGGGATACCAAAATCGCATAAGTGGAGTAGATTGAGCTGAAAGCGTTGTGTCTACACCTGCTGCTTTAGAATTACCAATGATGTAAATATCATTATTACTATCTGTAAGTATTTTTTCGAATGTATAATCAATGCCAGAAAATGGGCGGTCGATAATAGGATAATGGCGATCGTGCCCTGAGGGTGCATCGTATCCATATTCCATGTCAACAAACCAAGATAAACCACCCACAGAATTATATTTTACCAATGCGCTACTCCCATGAAGCCCAACAATATTTTGGGATACTCCAGCATTATTTTTACCATATAAATCTTTTCCAAGATAGACTTTCCATAAACGCTCTTGAGACGGTGTATTGGCGCGTGGCCCTTGAAAAACACCTATGGTATTGAACGAGTTATCGAAAGTGATGGACCCACCCCTACAACTTCCGGATGATGGTTTAACAATAGCTGGTAATTGTGACTCGGTTGGAACTGGTGGCTCTACAAAAGCCTGATCACCTACCAACTTGGCTATAAAAGGCGTAGGTCCATTAGCCCAATCAATACCATACGACATTGGAATATTGCGAAAATTGATAGTGAATTTATTAGTAGGGTCAGCCGTGTTAAACCCAACAGTCATAAGTCCACTATGTGAGTTGAAAATTGGAATAATATTTTGCAGTGAAACATCGCTACCAGAATAAGATGGTGCACCAAAAGTAAAAGAGGAGTGAACGATTGAACTATAAATTACAGTTGTTAAGTCAGGCTTATAGATTCGAACAAAATCTGTCCATGGGGCAGTGTTGTCATAAACAGAGTCTTGTTGCAAGAAAGCATTGGAAGTGGTAACTAACCTTTTAGCAGTACCACATATAAATATCTCCCCGAATTTGTTTACCTTAACAGAATTCGCGCGAATTAGTGTAGTTGTCAGATTATTAAGTCCATTTATTCCACCAGCATTGTGGCTCACCCAGCCACGCAGTAAAGGGTATGTGGTTGGATTATACTTTACGCCTGTAGGTGCTTGCCAGTTGTAACCCGCCACATAAGTACCATATCTAAAAGTAGGTCCCTGCGTATAAGCCGCTTGGCTTGGGTCTATATCCGCAGTATTAGTTCCATTGTTATATAAATCGAATTTACCCAACCAACTAATATGCATATTGCCCTCAGTTCCCGTAAAAGGTTGAAAAGCTCCAGGGCTTATCCAGAAATTACTTGCATCATTTCCGTGACATCGAGCATGTACCACAAGCTGATTGTTAGTATAGTCAATTACCAATCCATCTAAATATTGATCGGGCAGAGAATTTTTCTTTGTTGCCATTGATAATGTCATATCTGTGGACTCGGTATAAAGGCGTGTCCACCAATTAAGCAAACCCGAACTATCCATTTTCATAACAGCAGGTTCGAAATCAGGTTCACCAGTTGGTAATCTAGACTGAATACTAAATCCAAAATACATCGCATCGTTCCGTCTATCAACACAAATAGTTCTTAACCCACAAGAAGGATTAGCACCAGGCTTATAACCAGTATATCCCCCTTGCCCTGTAACATCCCAAACTCCGTTAATATCTCCCTTGAAAAAAATATCAATTGGATAAGTGCCTTTTTTAAAACCACCCTTTCCATCACTTGTCCACCTATTATAATCAGTCAAATTCATTGACTGAATAGTGCCACTTCCACCTCTTCTAAATGAAGTTAAACTATGGCTAATTGTTGATTGTACAGCTGGCGACAGAGAAGAAAATTTTCCATATACTTTGACATTCATATTGTCTACATGCCTTAGCCAGTTCTTAACTATATCCAGCGTTCCATCAGGCTTCAATCTTTTAGCAAGTGCATCAGAACCAGAAAACCCTTTCCCTGTAGCAAAAACAACTTTTCCTGTACCACCAACGTCCCATGGATGAGCTACACCCAAGGCATTATCCAAAGGAGCCCAAACATTATAGACCCAAATAAATCCTGTAGGGTCACCGTTGACGAAATTATTGTTTAATTTAGCAATGAAATAGCCCGGATTAATAGAGCTCGCTCTATCTCCACTCAAAAATACATCTCCAATTTGAATATTCCCCGAAACATCAAGTGGTTGCTTAGTGTGCTTAATAAATTTGAAATTTTCGACCGTGCCAGCAGGAAGATAGAAAATTTTTTCAATAGATGATGAATTGTCCATCGTGGTGTCCATCACCATTATAAATGCAATCTTATTATGACCCGCTGTTGTGCTATTTTCACTTTGGAAGCCTTGTGTAGGTACTGTTAGCTGTATCTTTGAGCCAGCATACCACGACAAGGTGGTGTCCGAACCTAAAACTAAGTATTTACCTCCTGGTATTTCAATAATGTCATAGAATTTACCTACACGCTTCAAGTTTTTGTCACCAAACGGTCCTGCACCTACCTGTGTTACTACATCACGAGCAGCTATAATGTCCTGAAAAGGACACAATGTTGCAAGAAAAATAATACTAAGAGTTGTCCAAAGTAATTTAATATTGTAGTTCATATTAGATTTATTTTTTCGAATAATATTGCTTATAGCTTTTATTCAGTGTGATTTTCAAAATTATGTAGCCCTCATGTTCGTTTTAGGTCTAAGTCGCCAAGTTTGTAAAAAGACCGCTTTTCTGCTTAAAAAAAGATTTTGGAAGTGAAGATTGGTGACTGCAAAAAAAATATCAGCAATAGAAAGCTGATTTGATAATCTTTAGTTTTTTTCATTTCATATTGATTTGAGTATTTTTATTTTTTATGACGTATTCTATCATGAAACGCCTTATAAAAATGTTTTAATTTTTTTTGAAATGTTGTTTTTTTTGTTTAGCAGATTTAATAACTAACTAATTCAACGCTAATTATAATAATTTCAAAATAAACTTTTTCATTTAAATGAATTTTATTTGAGGTTTTGTGCATCTTTTTTCGTCTAAAATTGGTAATCATAATACTATATTCAATGAAAACTACTAAGCAGATTGTTTTATTTATACTTTCAAGTGCTTTCTGTATTCTATCTGCCCAAAATCCAATTGCAACTTACTATGGCAATGGCAATTATCCTACTTGGACTGATAACTTGAAATGGGAAAATCGCATCAATATGAAAACTTTCAGTTTTGCTGGAAATGGTTGTGCCGATTGTGCTTCGGAATTTTCGAAGTTCGAATTTGCTCGCGACCTACTTTACGCTCAAGGTGGCGGTGTACTTTATTATTCGGCAGGTACTTACGATTTTAGCGAAATTTCCAATGAAGTATCCGATTCCATTTCGGGACGAGGACTTATGCTGCGCTCCGGTGTGGTTATTTTGGGCGAAACACCCACTACCAATAATAATGCGCTGGCTGGAACTATGGCTTTGCCTACCAAATTTATTTTTAAACATAAAACTATAAAAGACATATCAAGTATTGATAAACCGATTCCAACCAACTGGTCAATATTGGGCTGTATGGCTTCAGGTAGCGAAACGCTGAAAGATGTAAAGAACATTGGAATTGCTTGGGTAGAAATGGACGGTGGCGCTATTTATTTTGGAGGTGAATATACTTGGGGCAATACTTGGGCAACATCCGGTGGGTGGTATAGCTCCAAAGCGGCCAAAGGAGTTTGGAAAAACCGTGTGGCTGATGGTACGCATCCTATCGACCCTTTCGCTGGTGCTGTGGGCAATTATGTCGGTGCAGGTTCGGGTCGATTGGTTTTTGGCTGTGTAGTAAAAAATTCGGTGATAGGCAATCATAACCTCATTCAGTATGCCCGCGAAAAGTACGACACCATTAAAGTGAGTACTTATCCTTATAAATTTGGAGCTAGAGTGGGTGTTTATGGCTCCAATGTTTTTGTGAGCAATAATTATATGCCAAAACCCGATAAATGTTTTAAATATACCCAAACTACTGCCATCAGCCAGCAGGACAAATGTAATCAGGCATTTGGTAACCACCGAACTACATTGATTTATGATTATGGTAAAAGTTTTGGTATTGATGTAAACAAAGGTTTTCTAAATCCATTTTCGAACACCATGATAGGTTATCTGTCAGAAAATGTGGTTGTTAGTAATAATTGGGTGTATAATCATGGGGCTAAGGGTTTCGAAATCTCAGGAAATTATTTTTTGGTACAAAATAATAAAAATGAACGACATGTGTTGATTGAAAATGATGACGTTTATGGGCTGGGCGTGAATTGGGAACTGACTTTGGATGGTTTTTATGAAAGTCAGCCTGGTGGCAATGGCTGCCTCTCCGACAATCTTTCACGTGCTTTTGATATGGCCGGAAAAAATGGATGGATTGATTATAATATCTATTCCAACACAGGTTCAAGTCCAGGCAACGATGGAGAAGGAATACTTTGGCAAGCACATGGCGGTATGAATAGCATTTTGTCATTTGCCATTACCAATAATACTGGTGGCGGCTACATGGCAGGTTACGATGTAAGTCAGAATGGTGCTTTGTGGGCTTGGAATAGCACATCTCAAATCGGAAATAAGAAGGCTGGAGTTATGACTGATGTAGCTATTGTATCCAATGTGGGTACCATTAGTACTACTGGAACTGATTTTATTAGCACTTGTCCCGCTGGGACGCCAACTCCACCAGCAGATATAAATGTGGGTTTAGCGTCGGACAATGCATACGCCACTATTTCGTGGACTGATGCAGCTTCCAATGAGATTGGTTTTAGGGTTGAAAGAAAAATTGGCAACGGAGCTTGGCAAACTTTAGTTATTCGCCCGCGTAAAAGTATTGGAATAGCTGACAATGAGCAAGTTTGGCGCGATTATAACCTTCCATTAAATGAATCTTTTGTTTACAGAGTTGTTGCTATAAATTGCGACAATAACGAAGTGGGTGCAAGCGCCGTTTCAGAACAACTACTAATTACAAAATCTATTACATCCACCAAGCAGATAAATGCAACTAATGTAATATCAATTTCTCCAAATCCAGTTGTTAATTCTTTCTTCATCAAAGGATTGGATAAAAATTACACTATTGACATTTACAATACATTGGGGCGCAAAGTAAAAACAACAATTAGCGCCTGTGAGGTTGAAATAAGCAATCTGCCTAAGGGAGCATATTACATTACAATCAACAAAAATGTAATTTCAAAGTCATTCAAAATTATTAAACAGTAGGTTTTATCTCAATGAAAATAAACCGTATTTTGTTAACCAGCTTTGTTTTGGCAATATATTTATTATCAGTAAACTCACTGTTAGCTGCCATACATCCTCGTTTGTTTTTTGAAACAACCGATTTGCCTACATTGCGCAATCGTGTATCCGATCCGGTGGGTGCGGAAATGCTCAATTTACTTAAAACGCAATACGAAACTGAATGCCTGTCGCTGGACACAACTACCACCGGAAATAAATCGCGCCTTGCTGCCATTGCGGGTTTTCTGTATTTGATGACTGAAAATGAAGACTATGCCATAAAATCGTATGAATACACCTATAAAACCATTATCGATAAAGAAGAAGTATGGGCGGCTACTTCACTCAAGGGACTAACTTCTTATTGGTCGGCTTATTGTGTTTCGTTTGCTTACGACTGGTGTTACAATTCGCCTAACTGGTCGAATGCCAATAAACTTTTTGTTTCTACAAAGTTGAAAGTAATGGCAGATATGATTACTACCAATGGAGGCGCCGAGCAAAATACCAATGCAGCCAGCAATTGGCAAGGCATTCGAGGTGCATCGGCTCTACTTGCTTATCTCACTACCGATGATGCTTATTCCGCAACCAATTACAACACAATGAAAGCCAAGTTGACCAAATTTGTGATTCAAAACTACGGCGATTCGGTGCAAAGTAGTGGCTGGAATATCGAAGGGCTTGGTTATCAGTATTATCCAGTAGGAAACTTTATTGGTCCAGTAGGCATAGCTATGGAGCGCGTGAACCGTGAAGATGGATTGAAAAAATATGCTTCTTTTGTTAATAGTTATTGGACAATCTATTCCTCGCTTTCAATAGGAATGGATTTGTTGGGTTTTGGTGGTATTCACCCCGATTTTGGCGACGACAATCCACATGTAACGGGTGAAGGCGTTTTTGGGCAATCGTTTTATTATTTGCCACCAGCCATGCAGCCGGCAGCAAAGTTTTGGTACGATAAAGCAGTAGGAACGGGTCGGGCTACCCAGAAATACGATGGCTACCGACTTGGTCTTATCTGGTCGTATCTCTATTATCCGTTCGATATGGTAGCCGAAAATCCCGCCGATGCCGATAGTTGGAAAACCTTAATGCAAGACAATTCGGGTGGAAATGGATATTATACCTATCGCAATCAGTTTAAAGATGGTTCTGACGAAATAGCTCAGCTATATGTTAAACTCCGTGGCGATAAAGGTCATGCGGGTCCTGATGCGCTTTCGTTCCGAATTCTGGGTACGAATGCTGCTTGGGCTATTGGTGGCGGACGATATGGACTGAAAGTGGCAGCTCCTGTAAACCAAGATGTTTATTGGCACTTGATGAACACGGTTTATCCTATTGAACCATTGGTAAACAAAATTGGATCTACCGGCTGTACCACTTGTAAAACCAATGGTAATTCAGGAACAATAGTTGGTGTGCCTTATCAAAACGAAGATGGCTCGGGACATATTATTTCCGAAATGGCTACCAATAATGTGTGGACAACGGGACACAAACGTTGGTTTGTTGCCGATTACGATTCGCTGAATACAGGCTGCCGAGCTTTTTATCTTATTGCCGATTCTACTGTGAATGGTAAATATTGGCACATGGTTACGGCTGTTGAAAATACAATTACTACCGATGCCAATTCGTTTACCATTACAGCGCCCAATGGCAGCAGCATGAAAGGAACAATTTTTATGGCAGGCACAACTTCTATCAAAACCGGAACATCAGTCAGAGGTTCAACTTTTGGCTCGGCTACCGAATCGAAATACATAACCATTCAGGGAACAACAAATATGTTTTTAATTACACTTTCTGTAGTTGCAAGCAGTGGAATACATCCAGTGCCAACACTTACTGCTGCAGCCACCATAAGCCAATCAAAAATTAATGTGGAAACTAAATCGTATACGTTTAAAAACGATAATGTACTGTATAATAATAGCTTGGCTTTTTTTCGCCCACAAGCACGTTGGACAATTGACAAAGTTTCAGGAAAAGCTCCATTATCAGTCACTTTCAATGCCAGTAATTCATTTTCTCCTTCGAATAAAAACATAGATGTGGAAATAAATTCCGGCAATAACGAATCGATAGTAAGTAATAACCTAACCCACATTTACACCGAGCCGGGCACTTACTTGGCTTCAGTAAAAGTAAAAGATTCCGAAAATAAAGTGGCTACACGTTTTGCCTACATTTTGGTGTGTGGAACTACTTCTACTCAAATAAATGATATTCAGCAAGAAATTTCATTCAAATGGAGCTATAACCAAGGTATTTTACAAATCGGATTTAATGAAAATTCATTGGCGAACCTAATCAGCTGCTACGATATTTCTGGCCAGTTGTTAGTTGTTAAAAAAGTGGGCTGTTTGAATGAAAGTATTGATTTAAGCAGTTATCCAACAGGTATAAAAATTATCAAAGTGTCGGGTAAAAATGGCTGTAAAACATTTAAAATTGTAAACTAATAATTCTAATGAAAAAGTTCATTCTCTCAATATCGATTATTTTTAGTGCTATGCAGTATTCTGTTGGTCAGATTGATAGCATTGTAAACGCACTTCCCCGCCCACAAGCCTCATGGGAAGTAGGTTTCAATAAGCGTATTTCCGAGATGTGGAGTATACGTATCCCATCCTACGTGCCTAATCCTAATGGAAGTATGGATGCTGGTAAATACGAATGGCCAAAATTACTATCCAAGATGGCATGGCCTGCAACAAATTATAATTCCACCACCATGGCTGCTTTGATAGCAACAGGACGTGAAATGGTTAATGGGGGTTACGTAGGTAGTTTTTATTCTCCTTTTAGCTGTGCTGGATACGCCATGTATTATTTTCATTGGAAGGATAGTATTGCCAAATATGATCCAAGTCAAATTACTCTTATCCATGAAAATGTTAATTCTATGTGGTATCAGCTCATGAAAGCCGATCATGTGTATGACCCTTGTTGTGGCTATAATCTTAGTGGAGGCAAAGAGTTTAATTCTGAAAACTTTCATTGGATGATGCGCTGTACAGGATACCTATTTGCACACGAATTGCATAACAAAACTATTAATAGTAAAGTAAACAATTTGAACAGTTTTAATATGAGCAATCAAGGGGTCTTGCTTCACACACGTTTAGCCTCGCCACTTACAAAAACCATTTATCCTACAAGTGTAAATGTAATAGATTATTTCGACGGCTTTGTGAAAAATCTTACCCGTGCACTTTACAATGCTGGTCGTGTGGAATGGAATTCAATCAACTATACTGGACATACGCTCAATCCATTGTTGACATTATACGAAGGTGCAGATAAATGTAATGACCCCAATGGTGCTGCTAATAAAAAGCGGGCACAGGCTTGTATAGATTGGATGATGGTAGAAATAGCGCTGCATTACCAAGATGGCTTCCAAGCGGCGGCGGATGCCCGTGCCAAAAGCGGCAGTTTTAAGCCTTACAAGGGATCCATTTATCAATATGCCATTCCCTATTTTGCCGATGATGCCCATTACCCTACTTTCCCCACTACAAAATGGCTAACCCAGAATCCTGACATGATGGAAATTGGTTCGCTTTTGAGCAGCAGTTATCGCCCCCCGCAAATAGTAATAGACATTGCTCAACGAAATTTTCCACTTCCAGTAGAAATACAAAGTGCGAAACCATTTTATCACATCGACCACGGTACTTATTTCAACAATGATGGGTCAGTAAAAGGTGAATGCCCTTACAATGCATGGAACGGAACGGGTAAAGGCCGACGATTTGAATTCGAAACTATTTGGTTAGACAAAAATCTAACGATGGCAAGTGCTGCAGTAGGTCGTCCAGATGGAAATCAAGGAACTTTTTCGGAGCAATGCATGTGGCGCTTGGCAGTGAAAGGTCAGAAAAATGGTGCGCGTATGCTAAGTGGCAATGCAGGCATCATGCCGTCCACTGCCGCCAGATTACCAGAGCACGAAATTGGTCAATTTAGAAATGTGATGATGCAAATGGTAAAGCATGAATATGATTTTAAAAATGTAATTTGGTTCGCTATCCCCGATTCATTGAATGAATTGCCACTTGAAGGCGAAGGAGATTTTTGGGATGTACAACAATATAAATGGGTGAACAAAGATTTATACCTTAATGTTGGCAGTGGCGTTTTTATTGCAATCAAAGCTTTTCCTACTCCACTTACAGTAACTGTAAATACGGGTTACTCTGAAAGTTCAGACCACTCTTCATTGGCTTATGGTTGGGATGAAAACGTGTTAGGAACAGTGGTGACAGAGGTTGCAACTACAAACGATTATGCCGATTTTGCCAGTTTTGTAAACGCATTACAGTCAAAATCAATAACTTCAATCAATGCCTCTACCTATCAATATACAAGTGGAAGTGGTAATACAATCAAGATGGAATATGTCCCTACTGGATCTTTCACGATGACCCCATATACTAATGACACTCCTTATACTAATCCTTTTTCTCCCGCTGGAAGTTATCCCAAGGTATGGGGAAATGGTACTTATATAGATTACACTACCTGGGATAGTTACAAAACCACTTATGGTTATGATTTAGTAAATCAAGGCTGGGGAAGTGGTGTGATGACCCTAAAAACTGCCAATGCATCGTCGCGCACAACCATTGACCCAGTTACAGCAGAGGTTAAGTTTGAAGTGAATAAAGTTGGTTCAAATTCGACTTCGATACGTAATCTGACAGTGCAAAAATCCACCATTCATATTTATCCCAATCCAGTAAAAAACGAATTGTATATTCAATCTGATCATCCGATTCGGGCATTGACAATTTACAACGCTATGGGGAAATTAATCAGCAGCCACGAAAATACAACCGTAATTTCTACGGCAAATTTAAAACAAGGCATGTATTTTTTAAAAATTGATAGTAACTATGCATACGAAGTTAAAAAATTTTTCAAGGATTAAAATTTCAACAGTCAATACACAAGCACAATGAAAAGGCACATTTTACTACTTTCAACAATTCTTTTGTCAATAGTTGCCTATGCGCAACCTCTCGACAATCCGTATAAAACAAAATATGGAACTGCACCAATATGGACTAACGATATTCGTTGGGACAAAACGGTCAATATTCTTGATTTTGAAGTCTCCGGTCAGTCGTTTTGGGATGCTGCACTTACAGCTGCCATGACAGCAGTAAGCACTTCGGGCGGAGGAGTGGTCTATTTTCCTGCGGGAACCTATGCTTTTGCCGACAATGTAACTTTGCCCACAGCAGTAGTGTTAAGAGGAGAAATGCCTGCGTTTAACAATGCCAAAGTCGATTCGTTTGCTCCACCGGCAAGGCTTGTTTTCCCTAAATACGAACCTACTTTTGTGGGCGACGGAACTCCAAATTCAACTGCTTTTAAATCCATTTCAGGAAGTGGAATTAAAAATGCAGGATTGGTACATTTAGATATTAATCGTGGTCGGGTTTATTTGGGTGGTTCGTCACGCAATATATTGGTTTTTGGGATCCGCCTCAACAATATAGCGCAGCCACATACTGATATACCCTCTAACTTCAGTTATATGGCTGGATGGCAGCGTTTTTCGTACCGCCATTGTAGCACAATTACTATTTATGTATCCGAAAATGGTGCCATTGTTAATAGTCGATTCCACGATTTGATGAATAATTTGTACCATCCTATTACTGACGACAGCTACCCACAACCGCAATACGTGGTAACTGGTCGTTACAAAACGTCTCGTATTACTCCCACTGGTGTACTCGCTTCAGAAGTAATTGGGGGTGTTACGGTTGACACTACACACATTGAACATGGCGAGCGAGCTAAATTCGATTATTTGGCACATTATGGTATCTCAATTAGCGGTGCTTTTATTGACCCAGCCACGCTTCCAAAACGTATTAATCAGCAAATAGAAGTCGTTGATAATTGGATTTATAACACCATGCGTGTAGCCATTTTTGCACAAGGTATTGGCGTGAAAATTAATGGAAATATTACGCGTGATTTACAAGACAAACGTATTTTTATCGACCCAACTGGAGTGAAATTGGTCTCAAACAACTCTGCCACTTATGAGAACCGAAGCTTAAATTTTGCTGGCGACAATATTACAATAGAAAGAAATGACCTCAGGGTATACAGACACAAAATTCTTTACACCAACTATTCCAGCGTAGATGGAGAAGGTATTCTGATGCAGACGCAGGATAAGTGGGGAGCATGGATGGATGGAATTAATGTTTTGAATAATAAGCTGAATTCGTATATTGGTTTTTATGATTTGAATTTTGACCAGCGGAATCTCAATATTTCCGGAAATAATTTAATGAATTTAGGCAATATATTTATTTTCAAAAAAAATATTGCTTTCAGGTTAGATAATGTATTTGTTGAGAATAATGATAGCGTAAATAGTATTCTGGTTGGCAATAAAGCAACTGCTGATTCTTATCAGACAATTGGAAACAATCTTTTTATTCGCAACAATAAAGGAATTGGGTCATTAAAATACCCTTGCCAGTCGGTGGTTTCGGGAAATACAGGATTTACTAATACGGTGAACACTTGCCCCGATGATTTTAATGTTTTGCTGGCTGTTACACCCAGTTTTGGTCAACAGGCGGTTTCCAAAAATGCCGAAATTTCTGTTACCTATCCACATCTCTTAAGTGCTATTGATTTATCTGGAATAACTCTTGTAGGCGAAACAGCAGGAAATTTAGCTATTACAGCCACAATTCAAGGACAGAAACTAGTCATTACACATAGTGGAAATATACTACCAAACCAAAAATACACCGTTACTATTCCTGCTGGTTCTGTGAAAAGTGCCTCCAATTCGGTTGCAAATACTGAGCTTAGTTGGTGGTATATTACACAAGCTCGTCCTTATTATCAAACCATTACTCCAGGCAAAGCAGCAACTGGAATAAGCAATTTCACACCCATACAAATTCAGTGGGCTAATCCTATAACCATTAGCGATGCATCTAAAATTAAAATACTTGATGCAAGTAATGAACTTGTAACAGGGCTAACGCTTCTTTTGGATGCCAACACTAATATTCTTACGATTTTACATGATCCATTCGTTCCAAACTCAATTTACAAAGTAATAATTGATGCCGATGCTGTAGCCAACGCTGATTTATTTGGAAATGAGCTAACAGAATGGTCTTTTACTACCGGCTCAGCTGCAATTACATCGGTCGAAAAAATTGGCACTGATAATTTTAAGCTTGCAATTTTCCCCAATCCGGCAAGTAGTTATATTTCAATACAATTGCCCAATAAATCAAGTGTATCGGCACTTAAAGTATTTAATTCTACAGGCGCATTTATTCACTCTGTGGATGTATTACCCTCTCAATCAATCATCAATATGAATGTAAGTAATTATCAGAAAGGGATGTATTTTATAGTTCCTTTTGGTAACTCCAATCAACAAGCAGCTAAGTTTTTTAAAAAATAATATATAGCCTATATACATCTCGTAGAATTTCTTGGGAAGTATGGATTTATATCCATTATTTGCAAGCCATACAGAAGCTTTGTGAAAGTTAAGAACAAGAAAAATAATGGATTAAAATTTTTAATGATGGATAGACAGATTTCTATGAAGCGTTTTCTAATTATTTTCACCATTCTCACTCATTTCGGAACTTTGTCATTTGCACAAATTGATACTGTGTTTTTAACAGCTATGGATTTGTCAAAAGTGCAACAGGGATGGAGCACGGTTCATATCAATACCAATTTGCTCGACGAGCCATTGTCTATAAACAAGCAGCGTTTTGAGAACGGTATTTGCACTCATGCATACTCCGAAATAGAGATTCAATTACACCGGAATGCTAATCGTTTTACGTCACTTGTAGGTATTGATGACCATGTAGCTAAAGGGAAGCATTCCAGTATCTACTTTATGGTGTTGGGTGATAAGGATACCCTTTTTTGCAGTAAAAAAATGCATGCCAATGAACCTCCAGTAAGTATAGACATATCAATAGTGGGGTATAAGAAATTAACCCTAATAACACATGATGCCTACGATGGATCAAATCAGGATCATGGTGACTGGGTGAATGCCATTATCACTTATTCTGGAAATCAAAAACCCGATGTGTTTTATCATACACCTGAGCCATTTTATTTACAAACCCCTTCATTGTCAGAAGTTCCTCAGATAAATGGAGCCATGGTGTCGGCTGCTCGTGCAGGTTCTCCTTATCTTTTTAGAATCCCAATTACAGGAATTCAACCTATAAAAGTAACAGTTAGTAGGTTGCCATACGGATTGCATTTTGACTCAAAAACGAATATTATCAGTGGTACAGTTGCTAAAATTGGAACTTACAAAGTTTCTATCAAAGCTGCCAACTCCAAGGGCAAAACATCTGCCAATCATCGTATTGTTATTGGCAATAAATTAGCTCTTTCACCACCCATGGGATGGAATAGTTGGAATGCATGGGGAATGCGGATATCCGAAGAAAAAGTACGGCAGACCATTGACGCATTCGAAAAGTTCGGACTTGCCAATCATGGTTGGACTTATATTAATATTGACGACGGCTGGCAAGCTGAAACACGCAATGCAGATAGTACTTTGAAATGGAATTCTAAATTCACTGACATTAAACTTTTGGCAGATTATGCTCATGCTAAAGGTTTAAAACTAGGGATTTATTCCTCGCCAGGCGAGTATACATGTGGTAAAGAAATCGGAAGTTTGAATTACGAAAAAGTTGATTCCAAAACATGGGCTAACTGGGGAGTAGATTATTTGAAATATGATTGGTGTTCGTACGAAAAAGTTATTTCGGGGAATTCTCGTGCTGAATACATGAAGCCTTATTTGAAGATGAGTAATGAGCTGAAATCGTTAAACAGAGATGTTGTTTTCGGTATTTGTCAATATGGAATGGATAATGTGTGGGAATGGGGTCCGCAAGCTGGTGGAAGCACTTGGCGCACTACCAATGATATTATTGACACCTGGTTCAGTATGAAAACAATAGGATTTGAACGCCACAACATCACTCATCCTTATGCTGGGCCAGGTGCGTGGAACGATCCTGATATGCTCTTGGCTGGGGAGCAAACCTACACCCTTCTCGTTTAACTTGTAACGAGCAATATACTCATTTTACACAATGGGCTATGCTTTCGGCACCCTTGATGTTGGGTTGTGATTTGGCACAATTAGATAGTTTCACACTTAACCTGATTACCAATGACGAAGTGATTGCTATCAATCAGGATGTATTGGGAAAACAAGCGCAATTAATGTATACGGAAGGTGACGTACAAGTTTGGAAAAAAGAACTGAGCGGAAAAAGAATAGCTTTAGCCATCTATAACCTCGGACGTGATGATACGAGTTTTGAAATATGTTTCTCCAAAGCAGGGCTTAAATCAAAACAATTTCTACGCGATGTGTGGACACAAACCGATGTAGGATATAGAAAAAACAGCTATACATTTGATATTCCAAGGCATGGCTGTAAATTGTTTGTAGCAAAATAAATTTAAAATAACGATATACACTTAAAAATAAAATCCTTTCTCGTTTGCAGGTATTCCTAGGGTTTATTCGTCATAGAATACTTTCGAAAGGAATAAAAACAATCAAAATAATATTAGAACAATGAAAAGAAATCAATTAAGTCTGCTTTTTTGTGTGTTATCCGTATTTAGTTTAGTTGCGTCCGATTTCACCATTACCAATTTTGGTGCAAAGCCAGATGGCAAAACCCTTAACACGGTGGCTATACAAAAAGCTATTGACGCGGCAGCAAAAGTAGGTGGCACTGTCATAGTTCCTGCGGGAACTTTTGTGTCGGGAACTATTTTTTTAAAAAGCAACATTGTTTTTCATTTATCTCCCAAAGCAAGACTTGTAGGGTCGCCTTACATAAAGGATTATAAAACAATGACATGGGGGCATCACGAAGACCGGACTCCATGGCACTTTATAGTAGCCAAAAATCAGGAAAATATTGTAATAAATGGCTCAGGGACTATAGATGGAAATGACATTGCGTACCGTGAGCCTAATCGCAAAAACGAATACTCTTTTTATCACGAAATTGAATTTCGACCAAGTCCACTTATTGAAATACAGGAATGTAAAAATGTAATTGTAGAAAATATATCCATAGTCAATTCGCCAGGTTGGACACTGCATTTATTTGATTGTGACGTGGCTAAAGTGGACAAGGTATCTATCACCAACAGTCTTTTTGGCCCTAATAGCGATGGGATTGATATTACAGGAAGTCATGATGTGTCGGTAAGTAATTGCTATATTTCTGTAGGCGACGATTGCATTGCTCTTAAAACCACCGAGGATTCAAGAACTTGCGAACGCATTGCTGTTACCAATTGTATTTTTGAAACCAACTGTGTGGCATTCAGGGTGGGCTTCGAGAGCCGAAAAGATTTTAGAGATATTACATTGAGTAACTGCGTGGTGAAGAATGGCTCTCGAGCTATTGATCTTCGCACAGTGGAAGGTGGTAATATCGAAAATGTAATTATTAGTGGTATGACAGGGCAAGTAAATTCTGGTTGGGCTTTCGATAGAGTAATTGAAATTCAGGCTAATAGAATTAATAACACCTATGATATTGCTATCAAGGAACATCCTAATTATCGTAAAGATAAACCTGTAGCAAAAGCAGGATTCATTCGTAATGTGCTCATAGAAAACATGATGATCAGAACTTCGGGACGCATTTTGCTGGGAGCACTACCCGAAACATCTATCACAAATGTGACATTTAGAGATATTACCTTGGATTATTTTTTACTAGAAGACCCTTATGAAACAGGATTGAAAGCTGCCAAATCACCGGGATTTGCAGTGGGAATGCCCTTTGTGCGGTCGCAACGCGCTGCTATAGTAGCCGAAGGAGTCACCGGCTTTACGATTTCTAATTTCAAAGCGATATGGCCAACCTATCCCGTATCGGAATCTTGTTTTCTGTTGACAAGCCCCAATAGACTTTTTAATCCTTCATTTTTCAAAGGAAATGAACGTGAAATAAAATCTGGTGAATACAAAGTTGAATTCAAACCATTCGCTTTTAAAAATGTAAAAGGTGCAGTGATAGAAAACTCAACAAAATTCAGCTCCGAAGGAAGTGCCGATTTTATGGTGAAAGAGGCTTCGGAAGTGACGATGAAATAATTCAAGTAGTTACAATGAATTAGTTGCAAGCTAAAAGTCTTATTCACAGAAGGTTCAGATTTATAGTTAACGCAATAACCCATTCGATAAACTAAAAAAAATGATGTTAAATTTGTAAATAATTACAGTTGGCAATGAAAAACTTAATTTTACTCTGTTTTATTTTTCCACTTTTGGTTTTTTCACAACCAACTGACAATCCTTACACTACCAAGTATGGATCTAATAACTCCCATTGGACCAATGCCATTCAATGGAGTAAGGTATATAATATTAATGTATATTCTGGTGCCAACTGGGATGCAAAATTGGCAAATGCACAAACTGATGTGGTAGCAAAAGGAGGTGGAGTTATCTATTTCCCAGCAGGACAATATGATTTCAACAATGATATTATTCTGAAATCAAAAGTTGTATTGCGTGGCGAAACACCTACATTCACTACTGCTGTTGACAATCATTTTGCTCCACCTACTCGTTTTGTGTTTCCACAACATATTCCTATTTTTACAGGAAACGGAACCGACCGCAGCTCTTCGTATCGCCGTATTAGAAGCCAGTTTACCGATTATGGTGCACGCACCACCATCCCCAAAGACACTGTTCAGAATACAGGACTGGTGTATATTGATATCAACAGAGCCAATATCATCTTGCATCCGTCGTACGTAGATTACTTACCAACAGGATCTGGATCTACTAATTACATTCCATGTGAAATGCGAAATGTCATTGTTTTTGGCCTCAGAAATAACAATGTTATGTTTCCATTGCCTAGTTTTCCATATCTTACAGATACAAATCGAAATCAATGGCAAAGATGGCCTTGGCGCTATATGTCCAATGTGGATGCTTTAGCACAGGAAAATCTCGTTATTTGCAACAATCGGTTCAATGACAATACAAACAATCTCACTTATCCCATCCCTGACGAAAGCTTTGATCAGCCAGGTTATGTTGTTTTCAATGAGACTGCTAGCGCCTATGAAACAATAAACGATGGCTCGAAAGCCAAATACGAATATAACAATCATTATGGTATAGTAGTGAATAGATTCTATAACTTTTACACCATTGCTAACGGAAATTTTGCATCTGGTGATTTGATTATTGCTTCTGATTATGCTGCCGAATCAGGAAAAGGGAGATAACCTTCGTTGTTTAATAAAGGAGTACAGATAGAGGATAACTACATGTACAATACCCAGCAAGTAGCCTTTTTTGTAGCAGGACAAGGAATGGTCATTCGTAATAATGTATTGCGAAATAAATCCAACAAAGTGCAATGGGTGAGCAGGTCAGGATACAATAAAGTAACCTACGATTCATATATGGAAAATAGAGGTATTGATTTCTCGGGATCTGATATAATTATAGAAAATAATGATGTTGAGGTATATAACACTCGTTTCGAAACTTCAAATTATTGGTCGAATGACGGCGAAGGTATCATGGTACAGGAATGTTGCGGTGGTGCAAAACCTCTCAATTTAAAAATAAATAACAATAAACTCACTGGTGTCAATGCCTATATTGGGTTGTATAAAACACAAGATATTTCCAAAGTAAATATCGAGGGTAACCAAATGACCAATCAGCAAATATATGTCAATGCCAATACTAATAGTAATAGTTTCACCTGCAATGATATTCTTATACAAAACAATACAGGAGTAAAAGGGATTACACTTCGTGGCGATAAATATGGAGTAAATTGTGCCGTAAAAAACAATAGTGGGACAGGTAGTATAGATGCAAATTGCTTTGTAGAAGTGCTAAACAACAGTGGTTTTACTCTTAAAACTTGTACGCCAATAAAAGATTATGCTACAGAACCAGATAGTATCTGTTATGGAACTTTTTGTTTCCCAAATACAAACAAGCTTGAAGCAGAATGTCTTATTGCCAATGGTTTGCCTGTTGTGAATTTTACCAGTGCACCTGAAATAGTGCTTTCCAACGAAAGTTCGGTAAGGCTAAATATGGAAAAAGTATCTGGCTTAGTAGATTCGATAGTGGTTTACAACAACAACAAAGTTATATCTCGTAGCATAAATATTCCAGCATATATCGATGTGCCAATTTCTGATTATAATCAACATTATTTTAGGATACAAGCTTTTGGGTGTTCGCAGCTTTATCCTAAACACACTAATTCCAATTCTATTTTAGTATATAAAATACATAACTTCCTTTCAACTTCAATAATTGAAGTACCGGAAACTGATTTTGAACTCAAACCATTCCCTAATCCAGCTCAAAATCAAATTTTTATAAACGCTGAAGTGGGTTCCGATATTTCAATTTTTACGCTTTCTGGCAGGTTTATTCAATCGTTTAAATCTA
This sequence comes from Paludibacter sp., assembly GCA_020049335.1. GTDB lineage: Bacteria > Bacteroidota > Bacteroidia > Bacteroidales > Paludibacteraceae > Paludibacter. Next base: position 22,722 of record JAIFKX010000296.1, read on the forward strand.
CATCATACCAACAGAGAATCGATATTTCTAATTATCAAACATCCATCTACGTCATCAATGTTTTATCACCTAAGGGATTACTCAGTGTCGATAAATTTATTAAAATTTAAGTTGAGTAATTTATACAATGGGTCGTTAGTTAAGAAAAACTTACGGTTTCCCGATAGGTATCGGAATAGCGCCTTAACATCATAGCGTAGAAAAAATCTGATTTTATAACCAATTATTGAAACTAAGTAATTTCTAAATATAAAAATTTTATTATAACAAAGAATGAAAAACACACTCAAAAAAAAGAAGTATTACCTTGCAATTCTATGTGTAGTTTTAGTTGCTTCATTGCCTGCTTATGGAGCTATGACAAAAAAAAGTAAAACGAAATCCATAGAGCAACGAGTCGATTCTGTACTTAGGTTAATGACACTCGAAGAGAAAATTGGTCAAATGACACAGCTTTCAAATCCAAATATACCTACTGGTCCTACTTATATATCCGTAGAGAAAGCAAGTAATGTGGCTCTGATAAGAGAAGGCAAGTTGGGAAGTATTCTGAATATTACTGGTGCTGACTTAACCCGTAGGATGCAAGAAGTAGCAGTGAACGAATCACGCATCAAAATTCCTCTGCTATTTGGTTTCGATGTAATTCATGGTTTCAAAACCGTATTCCCTATTCCATTGGCATCTGCTTGCAGCTGGGATATGGCAGCCATAGCAAGTGCTGAACGGGTAGCTGCATTAGAATCCTCTGCTGCGGGCTTGCACTGGACATTTGCACCCATGGTGGATATTGCCCGCGACCCTCGCTGGGGAAGAATTGCTGAAGGAGCTGGTGAAGACCCTTTTCTAGGTTCGGCCATAGCAAAAGCCCGTGTACAGGGATTTCAAGGGAAAAATTTGAGGGATGATGCCTCTATTTTAGCTTGTGTGAAACACTTTGCAGCTTATGGTAACGCCGAAGCTGGCAGAGATTATAACACTACTGACATGTCTGAACGTTTGCTGCGTGAGATTTATTTACCGCCTTACAAAGCCGCAATAGATGCTGGAGTAGCTACTGTGATGAGTAGTTTCAATGAATTTAATGGGACACCTGCTTCAGGCAGTAAATTTTTGCTTACAGATATTCTTCGCAATGAATATGGGTTCAAAGGATTTGTGGTGTCGGACTGGAATTCTATATCTGAAATCATTACCCATGGTGCAGCAAAAGACAAAAACGAAGCTACTATTTTTGCAATGAATGCCAACATTGATATGGATATGCAAAATAATTGCTACCCGAAGAAATTAAAACAATTGGTAGAAGAAGGCAAAGTTACAGTTGAACAAGTTAATAAGGCAGTACGCCGTATTCTTCGTGCTAAGTTTGAATTGGGATTGTTCGATAATCCGTATAAATATTGCGATAGCAAAAAAGAGAAATCCGTATTATTAAATAAGGAAAATCTGGCCAAAGCACTAGATGTGGCTAAACGCTCCATCGTCTTATTGAAAAATGACAATCTACTACCACTTAGTAAAACAGCGAAAGTGGCTATCATTGGCCCTTTAGCTGATGCCCCAAAAGAAATGAATGGCTGTTGGGCTTGGTATGGTGAGCAATCGCCAGTTACTTTTCTATCAGGAGTAAGGAATAAAATTGGTTCTTCTCATCTTATTTATGCCAAAGGCTGTAATATTAATGACGCCACTACTGATAGCATCGCGTATGCAGTGTCAGTGGCTAAGGATGCTGATGTGGTAGTTCTTTGTGTAGGAGAGTCTGGCGACATGAGTGGAGAGTCGAATTCTCGTACTTCGTTGGATTTGCCTGGTGTACAGTCATTGTTGGTGAAGGAAATTCTGAAAACGGGTAAACCTGTTGTATTGGTGATGACCAACGGACGACCAATTACACTAGGAAGTCTTAATGATTCAGTACCAGCCATACTCGAAACATGGCAGTTGGGTACTAGGGCAGGTGATGCACTGGCGGAAGTGCTTTTCGGAGATTATAATCCATCCGGAAAACTAACCACCACTTTCCCAATAACTATTGGACAGGTTCCTATTTATTACAATCATAAAAACACAGGAAGACCTAATATTGATGGCAAAAGACAAGGGTACAATTCAAGATATATAGATTGTGGAAATTTCCCCCAATACCCTTTTGGTTTCGGTCTGTCGTATACAAAGTTTGAGTATTCTGATTTTAAAATTGACAAAAGTTCAATGGCGAAAACTGATAAGGCTACGGTTTCAGTAGTGGTTAAGAACACAGGAAGTTACGATGGAGAGGAAATTGTACAGCTTTATATTCGCGATTTGGTTGCTTATGGTGTTTCTCGGCCTGTGAAAGAATTGAAAGGTTTTGATAAAATCACTTTAACAAAAGGGGAACAAAAAACTGTAAGGTTTCAAATTACACCTGAAATGTTAGCGTACTATGATTTGAACCTGAAAAAAATAGTTGAACCAGGTGATTTTTCAATTATGGTAGGATGTTCATCGGCTGATAAAGATTTATTGAAGTTGAATTTAACAGTCATTGAATAAAGAAAATTGAATAGGTTAAGAATTGCATTTTTACGATGAAAAGTTCCAGAAAATTTCTCTTTTGTTCGAGTTTTGTTAAAATATAAAATCTTGTTTTCACTTTTAAATCAATGAATGAAAATACAAATACCAATAATCACGCTTTTGTTTTTATTGGTCTTTTGGCTTTTTCCCAGTTGCCATTGGTATCTGTATCAATACACTGGGTATTAAATAAAAGAAATAGTTTGTATTAGAAAAAAAATATGCAAGTAGACAATACTAGCTTTCGCTCAATTTACGAAACTTATTACAATTCCATCTATAAGTTTTTGGGCTTATATACGCGTGATACAACACAGATTGAGGATGTAATTCAAGATGTGTTTGTAAAACTTTGGGAAGATAGAGACAAGCTCGAAATTAGTTTTTTAAAAACTTACTTATTTCATTCCGCAAAAAACAGAATGCTCAACTGCCTGCGTAACGAACATCAACGAATCAATTTATTAGAAGCATGGTTCGATGAACAAACTTTTCATGCCTCCGATAAAGATTGCTTCGATATTGATGATTTTTATAAAAAAGCCCAACAAGCAATTGATGCTTTGCCACCTAAATGCAAAGAATTGTTTTTACTTAGTCGTAATAAAAAAATGACTTACAAGCAAATTGCTGATTTCAAATCTATTTCAGTAAATACGGTCGAAAATCAAATGGGAATTGCTCTCAAAAAAATCAGAGAATTTGTGTCAAAACATCCTTTTATCCTTTTCCTGTATTTTTTTCAATAAAAAACACACTCTTTTTTTGGTGGTATATACTAAGTCAGGTGTCTATTACTAAGAGATAGATAAATTATTATCCTCAAATATTTATGAAAACACCATTCGCATTACTCGCAAAACACTACAATTCAGAAACAAACTCTTCTGAAAATCAACTAGTAAGCAATTGGCGGTTTGCATCAAAAGAAAATGAGCTTGAATTTGAACGATTAAAAGATATTTGGAAATTAACCCAACAAATCGATTTGGACATTGAAGCCCAGCACAGCGAAAAAGTTTGGAACAAAATTAACCACAACATTAGCGCTAAACATAAAATTGTACAAACCTATTCCCGTTCAGTATACATCAAAACAATAAGCATTGCCGCCAGTGTTGCTCTGATACTTGGTTTTGGATTGTCCTATTTACTTAGCTCTTCAAACACCAATAGTTATACCACTGTAATAACTCCTCGAGGCCAAAAAGCTCAAATAGAATTGCCCGACGGCACTCAAGTTTGGCTCAATTCGGATACGAAAATCACCTATCCTACCAATTTTAATGCTAACAATAGAAGTGTAACATTATCGGGTGAAGCTTTTTTTGATGTAAAAAAACAGAATCATAAACTGTTTAAAGTGTTGTTAAATAAAATTAGTGTAAATGTATTTGGCACCGCCTTTAATGTCAATGCATATCCCGAAAATAAAAGTATTCAGGTAGCCCTTCTACGTGGAAAAGTTACTGTAAACCACTTACATGATGGCAAACTATTGACTTCACTATTACCAAATCAAAAAGCAGAAGTTTTCAACAATCAAAAAACAACTTATAAGTTAAGCAATTGCAATGCCGAAAACGATGGCTTATGGCGATTTGGGAAACTGAAAATTGAAAATATATCGATGGAGCAAGTGGCTTACAAAATGGAACATTGGTATGGCGTAAACATACAGGTCGAAAATTTGAAAAAATTTGATAATAAACGCTATTGGATGACTATTAAAACAGAATCATTAACTGAAATGCTACAAGTTATCAATAAAATAACACCCATAAGTTACACAATAAAAGGAGAGGAGGTAAACATAATGTATAAATAAAAAGACGAATATTGGCCAACAGTTTTTCAGTTTGAAAGTATTGAAAAACGAATATCACAATTTTTTTTACTAATCTTAAATCAAATTAAAATGTTAAACAAACAAAAACATCTCATAGGATGGTTATGCCTGCTTTTTATGTTCTTTATTCAGAATACAACAGCGCAGAGTGCATCCCAAATAAGTATCTCAATCACCAACTCCACTCTTAATGAGCTTATTAAATCTGTCGAAAAACAAACAAAATATACGTTTGTTTTTGATAATTCGATAGAGTTAAGTCAAAAACTCACCTTAAATGTTACAAATGCATCTCTTGAGGATGTGCTAAAAAAAGCATTTGCAGGTAAATCCATTCAATACGAAATTTCTGGACAACAAATTATTTTAAAACAAATTGAGAATTCCAAATCTGGTAAGCGAAAAATTAGCGGAAAGGTTTTAGATGCCCAAAACGTTCCCATGATAGGAGTAAATATTGTAGAAGTAAGTTCGTCTATGGGAACTATTAGTGATGTTAACGGAAATTTCACACTCCAACTCGAAACAAAAAATCCAATTTTAGATATATCTTCTATTGGTTATGTTGCTCAAAAAGTAATTGTTGGCAATAAATCCGATTTTCAAATAATACTTCAGGAAGACCAAAAACTTCTCGACGAAGTAGTAGTAGTAGGGTACGGAACACAAAAAAAACGTGATGTTATTGGTTCGGTAGCAAAAGTTTCAAGCAACCAGATTACTGCATTATCAGCAGGTTCGTTGGATGGAGCACTTCAGGGTTCAGCCTCTGGATTACAAGTATCAAGTGCCTCAGGTAGCCCAGGTGCTATTTCACGTGTTATGATTCGTGGTACACATTCATTATCATCTGCCACAGAACCTTTGTGGGTTATCGATGGTATAATTGTAGGTAGTAATCTCGATAATAGCAGTACCAATGGTCAGACAAATGGTAACAGTGTTGGTATTTTATCTACTATCAACCCTAATGATATAGAATCTCTTGAAGTACTGAAAGATGCTGCGGCAACTGCCATTTATGGTCAACGTGGTTCTAACGGTGTTATTATTGTTACCACCAAAAGCGGAAAATCGGGAGTTGCTGAGTCTAACTTTAGTTATTCGCAAGGTTTTTCCGATTTAACAAAACGCCCCGAAGATTTTGGATTAGCTTCAACAACTAAGTGGTTCGATATTATGGAAACTGCCCGTGGAAATTCAAACTTGACCCCCGTTCAGTACGACCCTATTGTACACGGACGTGTAAATAGTATTGATAATACGGCTACTTTAACACGCGATCAAGCCTTGGCAACTCAAACCGATTGGGCAAAACAAATTTTGAGAACAGGCGGTTATAAAGAGCTTAATTTTTCAACATCAAATGGCACCGCTAAAGGATCATATTTCTTATCAGGCAATTATCGACGCGACGAAAGTGTGATAAATAACGAATCGTTAAGTCGTTTTTCACTTCGTTCGAATATGGATTTTAATCTTACCAATAATTTAAAAATTGAGGCTAGAATAAACTTATCCTATTTAAATAATATTACACCACCTAATGGTGGAGCGCCAGGTGGAAATAACAATACAGCAATGGGAGGATTTGATCAGTCGCTTACAGGAAATACTCCGTGGATGCCTGTATATCAACCTAATGACCCTGCTAAACTTTGGAATACACTTTCTGGATATAACCTTGTGGCATCTAACGACCCTGCCAATATCCGTTCCGAAGCTATGAAATACCGTGTGCTTACAGGTGCGGCATTAACGTATACTGTACCTTTTGTAAAAGGACTTTCGTTGAGAGGTGAAGCGTCCATGGATTTATCACACGATCACAACATTTTATGGTCCAACACAGTTGTTAGGCGCGAAAGTGCGTATGGCTTTGATGATAAATCTCAGTATCGTCATTTGTCGTACAATGCTTACGGTACGTACAATCGCACTTTTAACGACCACAGTGTAAACTTAGTAGCTGGATTCGAGTCGGAACTTACTACCACCGAACGTTCCTATATCGAAGGCGATAAACTTTCGGGCACTTTACAGCAGGTTGGTTCACCGGGCAATCCTATTCGCTTAGGTAGTGCTTATGGTGGCGAACGCTATTTAAGAGGCTTTTTCGGACGTGCTAATTACAAAATGAAAGACAAATATCTGTTGGGAGTAAGTTTTCGACGAGATGGCACTTCCGAATTTATTGACGATAACCGTTGGGCAAATTTCTTGGCCTATTCTGCTGGTTGGATTCTTTCCGACGAAGCATTTATGAAAGATGTGAAATTTGTCGATTTACTTAAAGTTAGAGGTAGTTTTGGACAAACTGGAAATGCAAATATACCAGCTGGTATCGATGCTCCGGGATACTTAGATTGGCTTCGCTACGGTCAAAAAGATTTAGGAATTACAAAAGGTACTACCTTGTCTTCGATAGCTGTAAAAACAGTTTCGTGGGAAACAACCAATTCTACCGACTATGGTATTGATTATGGATTTTTTGGAAACAGAATTACTGGCTCGATAGCTTACTACAACCAAAAAGTTACTGATATGCTCTTAGCAACACCAATTCCTATTTCATCCGGAATTTTCTCATGGGGTATAGATGGTTCTATTTGGAACAATATTGGTGATATGAGAAATCAAGGTATTGAATTTAATATCAATACTGTAAACATTAATAAAAAGGATTTCAAATGGACTTCATCGTTCAATATAACTACCAATAGTAGTGAAGTTTTAAAGCTAAACTCGGCGCTCGATGGTGTAGGGGCTGGTATAATTACAGGCAATACACTCACTCGTACTGGAGGCGGTTTGGGTACCTGGTACTTGAATGAATTTGCGGGAATAGATGCCAAGTATGGTTATCCGCTTATTTACAAAGCCGATAACAACCAATTTATTAAGGATGATGCTGGTGTAAATACAACTGAACTTAATCCCAATTATTTAGGACGTTACATTGACCCCGCAACGGGCGAAAGTGTTCTGTTGCCTGCTACAAATGCAAACACTGGCTCGAACAGAATATTGAAAGAAGGAAAATCGGGCTTACCAACTTATTTTGGAGGTTTAAGCAATTCGTTTTCGTACAAAAACTTCGAATTGTCATTTACATTCACCTTCTCGGGTGGTAACTATGTATACGATCAGGTTTCGAGTTTGTTAAATAATGTAGGATTGCATCAAATGTCAGATGGATTGAAAGAAAACTCTTGGTCGGCAACCAACACGACTGCTACATTGCCCAAACTTACAGCTAATGGCAACTACGACGAATACAATGCAGCGGGCACTTTGGTAAAAGCCAATCAGAATTTTAATCCAAAATACCTGACAGACCAATACCTCGTTAAGGGCGATTATATTCGATTAAGAACGCTTCGTTTGAATTATAATTTTGATAAATCTATTGCTGATAAACTAAAATTAAAAGGTTTAAATGCTTACGTATCGGCCAATAATATACTTACATGGGCCTTTGCATTTAAGGGCTACGATCCCGAAGGTGTAAATCTTAGCACTAATGCCCAAAACCGCAATTTAACTCAAGGCGTGATGGGATATGGATTACCAACCCTAAAATCAATTAATTTTGGTATTAATCTTAAATTCTAAAAAAAAATGAAACAAATAACAATAATTTCAACAAAAATACTGACTCTAATTGTGCTTTTCAGCACCTTAGTTTCATGTGAAAAAGATAAGGACTTGAGCTTTTTCGAAAAACAATACCCACTTCAATCGCCATGGCAAAGTGTCAATGATTTCGAAAATGCTGTGATTGGTTCATATTGGCTACTAAGTGGTAACGATGCAGCAAAAAATCCATTCGTAAACCAACGTTTGGCATTAGATGCTTCTTCGGATGGATTTTACTGGAATGCTAATTTTCAAGGAGATGGTCAATGTGCCGAAATTTATAACCGAAATAATGAAGTTAATATTTCATATATTGATAATGCTTTTGCCAATAATTATATGATACTCGGCACAACTACCGATGCCATTAACTTTTTGGAAACTGGCGAAAACAACAATCCTTATCCTTTTGATATCAACAAGTCGCAAGTGCCAAGGTTGGAGGGTGAATTACGTTTTGTAAGGGCATATACTTGGTGGATGCTTTCTACCTTGTATTTACCACCTTACTTGAAAGGCGGAGAGAATTCGGACAAAGTAATTCCGTGGCTCGAAAAAATTCCAAGTGGTTTCGAAGAAGCTATCAAAGGACAATTGGCTACTACTCAGCAAATATACGATGTGATGGTGAGTGATTTGGAAAAAGCGATAACAATACTTCCAGAGAAATTCGATGCCACAAAACACCATGCTTCCTACAAATATGGAAGAGCTAATAAATATGCTGCAATGGCATTATTAAGTAGGGTTTACCTGCAAATGAACGAATTCGACAAAGCAAAAAAACTCTGCGATGACATTATCAGCTATGCCGAATCATCGAGCTATTATACATTATCTGGCGACCCAATTAATGCGTTTAATACCAATACAGGCGTTGAAGGTGCTGGTATTGAGGTGATATGGTTTTACCTCCAGTACGATGGCGACGGTGTGGGAAGTTGGAAAAACCAATGGGTAGCAGAGCGTTTTTCGCGAAGCAGAAGAACCGGTGATAACCATTCTGGTAGAGCATTGAGCTGTAGTGACTCGTTTTTGGAAACCGTTGGTTGGCAAGACCCTACAACCAAAGAGCCAACAGTCGATGCCTTAGCCGATAAAAGATATAATCAATTATATCACAGGTATTTGCCAAGTACCAGCAAGCCTGCAGGCTATGCTACACCCGATGATGGAATTTACGAAACTCAGTTTACAACTAATCGTGCCTATGTTTGGGGCGACAAATATTACAGAGCCAAAAGCAATCGCTTAAAAACGAACATACCAATGATTCGATTAGCTGAAATATATTTAACGCGTGCTATCCTTCGTATGAAAGCTGCCGATACAGCTGGTGCAACTGCCGATATAAATAAGGTGAGAACAAGAGCCGGTTTAACAGCATTGGCTGCGGTTACCGAAAATAATATTCACAATGAACGCTGGAAAGAATTAAACTTCGAAGGCGACCGTGTATATTATCTTCGTGCTTTACATATCGATATCCCTAATGGTGACCGTGGCGCTGGTGTAGAAGCTTGGGATTCGCCTAAATGGCAATGGAAAGTTCTTGCTCGCGAAACAGAATTGAACGAAGCGTATAGATAAATTGACCGAATATATAGCTTTATTTTTTAACTGATAATTTATGCCGGAATGCTAATTCAAATATGTTATTATGTTGCAGTCGGCAAAGTCCCTCTCTAAAGGAGAGGGATTTAAGGTGAGGTAGACTAACAAAAAAGGGTGGGAAAAAATTTTCCCACCCTTTTCAATTCTATAATCAATCTATCACTTATCTAATAGTGATTTTCTCGATTCTTTTGTTGATACCGTTATTTGTCTCAACCAAATAGACTCCAGCTTGTAAATTGCTAATATCAATTTTTAGTGTTTCGCCAGCTTTTCCTTGGGTTGCAATTAATTGCGCACCCAGTAAATTAGTGATACTTACACGTGCATCAACAGCCATTGTTACATTAAGTAAACCTTTAGCAGGTATAGGATAAATAGTAGTAACCATTTTTGGGTTGTCTAATGCTGTCGAAATAGTTGAGAAACTAACCGCTTGCAAGCCAGTAGTTTTAATCACTTCGCTTTGAACTACCGAATAAACCTTATATGCCGTGTTTGCAGCTAATCCGGTAATTGGAAGTGTTGCCTCCACCTCTTTGGATACTACCAAATTGCCTTTAATTGCGGCTACTCCATCGGCTGCGTCAGTTCCTGCTATTACTTGCGCTTCGGTTGGAGCAGCATCGGCTTCGGGTAAAACCACATAATATGCTTTGCCGGCACGAGTGTTTTTTACCAATAAATCAGCTGTAACAGAAGTAATCGTTCCTGTTTTTGGATAAGTGGCTGTCCACACTGGAGCAGTTGCCAAATCGTAAACCTGTATTTTTTGATTATTTCCTCTAAAGAACATTAATCCATTCAATGTGTACGTAAATGAACCTCTTCCGATACCTTCGACTAATCCTCCGGTTGTTAGTGTTATACCTGTACTGAAAGGAGTCCAAACAACACCATTGTCTTCAGATTTATAAATAGAATTCTTTTGGTTCAAAAACAGTAAGTCTTCACCATACTCATTCATGCTGGCGCCTTCGCTTTGTCCGTCTTTGTTAAACCCCGTACTTGCAAAAGTTGTTACTACATTGTCATCAATAACTCCACCAACGCATTCACGGGCTGATGAGTTGTCATTTTGTCCGCCAACAAATGCATACGATGCTCCCTTATAATCTCTCATAAATGAGTACTTAATATAAACAACATTGGCAGGTTCGCGGGTGTACCAAGTTAAACCATTGTCTTTAGAAAACATAAAACCAGCACGTGTAGGACAAATTAAGGTATTTGTAGTTGCATTGTATCTGAAAATACCCGAAACTATATACCTACCATCCGTACCATTGTAAAATCCTGCCGATCTTGCTGTTGGCGAATCTACTGTTCCCGTTAAAGTAAAATTTTCAGCCCAGGTAGCACCACCATCAGCCGAACGGAAAATTCCTACCGGCACTTCTGCCCACGCACCGCCTGCATAAAAATAATCAACCCCACCTGCTGTGTAGGCAAGTATTTGTGGTAAAATAGTATAGTTCTTCAAGGCAGCCACTGGTTCCCAAACATCAACTATCAATTTATGAACCACCTGATTGATGGATGCATAAATGTTTGCACCAGAGAAAGTGATTGCAGTAACCGCTTTTGCCACATCATTGGTAGCCAATCTTGTCCAGCTTCCTTTACCTGTTGTCGATGTAAATACACCATTACTTGTAGCGGCATAATACAAACCATTATTGAACTTAATATCATTAATATTTACCGCAGCATTTGTTGGTAATCCAACCGATTTGGATACCATATTTGTTCCGTCGTATTTGTAAACACCAACGTTTGAGCAGATATAGGCATTAGCACCATCTGGTAACACGATACTGCTTTTGGCAACATCAATTATGCTTTCGCTCCAACCGGTTCCGTTATTCATAGATAAACCGGAATAATTTGTGGCAGCAACAATATTAGGTCCAACCTTAGCAAATGATAATACCGCAGTTGCTTCATGATTTGCCAATCCAGTACTGTTTGCAACCCAATTGTAAGTACCACTGGTACAGCTGTATATGCCTTTGTGATTAAAGTCTTTAAAGTTACGTTTTGTGGCAGCATAAATGGTTGTTCCATCTTTGTAGAAATAACGAATACGAGAATAATATTTCGAGTTGTCATTACGTAATGCAATGCTATTTTGAATATTTCCTGTTACTTTCAAGCCAGTACTTACATCCGACCAAGTTTTTGATGCTGGATCGTAAAGGCGTGCACCTGTTTTGTCGTTATCAAAACCAACAAGCAATTTATCATTGTCATTAATAAGTGCTAATGCGTTTTTTGAATCAGCTGGAGTAGGTAGTAATGAGTCCTTTGGGTGCGGAATTAAAGCCCAAGTGCCTGCCATATCTTCATTTTTTACAATTCCACCTCCATTGGTACCCACATAAAGGTCAGTGCCAATAAACGCCATTTGTGTGAGATTGTTGTTGGGAATTGATAATTTATTCTTTTCTCCAATTTTTGTCCATACTAACGGACTAGCTGTTCCATCCGCTTTCCAAACAAAAGTAGTTGTAGTAAAATAAATGTTGGTGCCATTGGTAATCATGTGAACTGCAGTTTCTGTCACTTGTCCTGATGTCTGCACTTTTAATCCTCCATTATCAGCAGCCCAGTTTTCGCCAGCGTCCGTTGATGTGTAAATACCTGAACCATTAATGGCTACAACCAATTTAGAACCCACTTTAACCATCGATAAAGCTTCCTTAGGAGGAGGAGTTCCAAAACCTGTAATGTCCGTTGTTTCCCATTGGGCAAATCCAATCAATGGAAACAATAATAAAATTGCTAGAAATAAGTTGTTTTTTTTCATTTGTAAATAATTAATAAGTGTTAATAATATGATATCATAACTATGACGAAATAAAATTGAGATTGCACTAAAGATTTTGCAAAAAAACACCGAATTTTAAAATTAAACTTATAGTAGTCGATTATTCCGAGACACTAAAACGTTTATAGATGCACCAAAATGCTTCTAACTACTTATTTATTCCTTAATTATTTTGTAGTTTTCATTATCTATTCGTAGCATATATACACCTTTCGAAAGTGCCGATAAGTCGATATTATCTGTATTGCAGTTTTCTTTAAGTGTTCTACCTTGCAGGTTAAAAACCGAAATTTGTTTTGCACGCTTGAAATAAACGAGCCCTTTTATAGGGTTTGGATAGAAGAAAAAAAATGTGTATTGTCTTAATGTGAAATACAGTTTTATTTAAAACCGACGGATTGATAATTATTAAAAAACTTGGGAATACGCTGATAGTCGATATTAGTCGGGAAAATACGATTCGTAATTACAGAATGGATTTGTCGTCAAAATTTGCTTTTGAAAATGACATTTTCAGAATAGAAAAAAGAATCAATTTAGTGGCAGAAAAGTAGTTGTTTTGATTTTTTTTTATTCCCATTTAAGGAAAAAGCGGTTTCTTCACGTCATGATAAAATAATTAAAATACTCATTTTAGAATGCTAATACTTATGAATGCCTTCAAAAAGTTATTGTTTTTTCTTTTAATTAATGGTGGTTTCAGCCTAAAAGCCCAAACTTACGAATCTGAATTTCTGACCCGTTCACAAAAGTTGGTCAATTACGTTGCCGACGATTACAAAGCCGATGCTTCGGGCTGGTATAATTGTAGCCCTTCCGATTATGGTAAATACAACTGGCAAATTGTAGTGGCTTCATTTCATAAATATGGTGTAAACAATGCTAAAGGAAACGAATATCTACCTCATTTTAATACATCTACTTGCATTTCGGCACGTTTCCATTTTAATTTAGCTGGCGAAACATTTATTTTTTCAAAATATTGGGATGCACCTTCCGTCAAATCAACTATAAAAAACTACCTCACTGCTGCATGGGATAGGGATGACAGTTATAATTTATTCACTTCCGAAGGTACCGAAAATCACTTAGCTATGACTCGTCCTGCAGCTTATTTATATGCTCAAATTGCCCGCGACAGCTTTCCTACAGCATTTCCAGATGCACAACAAAAATTAGAGTTGGCTAAATCATGGATTGTCGATTGGGCAAAAACACTTTACTCAATTGGCTCAGGTGAATGGAATTCAAGCACTTACAGCCCTTACGGCATTATTGGTTGGTTAGCGCTATACGAAGGTGCTAAAGATTCTGACGTACGTAAAATTGCTCAAGCAGTACTCGATTATTATGCCTGCGAAATGGCATTGCACTATACGCAAGGTATAGTGGGCGGTTACGAATCGCGAAATGGAAATGGTTACGAAAGTGTGGTAACTGGTAGCGATTATTTTTCCTGGTTATGGTTTGGCGAGAGTCCACGAAAAATTTCGTGGTCGGTTGGTTCTCAAAATATAGAAGCTTCTACTGCCATCTATGCTGCTGTTTCAAGTTATCGACCACCGCTGGCTGCCGTGAAATTAGCCAAAAAACAATTGGCAAAAAACGGGATGTATTACAATTCCAAGGGAGAATACCTAATGAATAACCCTGGAGCGGTAAAGCAAACCTTTTATATTGGCGATACCTATACCTTGGGCGCTGCTTATCTGCCTTATGGCGGTTTTACGGGTGGCGATGCACAATTTCAAGCATGGAAATTTGTGGGGAAAGTAAAACCTGACGAAACAGTTGCTGCCAAAACTGCCAATGTAATAGTAGGATATGGCTCTA
>JAIFKX010000160.1 GCA_020049335.1 Paludibacter sp.
CCCAAGTACCCATTTGGTCGTGTAAAGCGTTAGCCAATGGCCCGATGATAGCTACTTTTTTCACCTGCCGTAAAGGCAAAGTGTTCTGATTGTTTTTTAGTAATACAATCGACTCTACAGCAGCTTGTTTTGCTTTTTGTAAGTGATCGTTGGCATAAATTGCCGTTGGTGAATTTGTATCGGTTATAGCATTTTCGAAAAGGCCTAAGCGGAATTTTATGCGAAGAATATTTTTTACTAAGGTATCAACATCTTTCAACGATGCTTTGTCTTCGTTAATCAATTGTTCTAAATACTCTGAATAAGTCCCGCTGACCATTTCCATATCCAAACCTGCATTTACCGAAAGTTCGGCAACGTGTTTGCGATCTTTGGCAAAGCCATGTGTAATCATTTCGGACATGGAACACCAGTCTGATACTACAAATCCATCAAATTTCCATTCGTCTCGCAAAACATTTTTAAGTAAAAACTTATTGCCTGACGATGGAGTTCCATCATTGTCGTTGAATGAAGTCATAATAGTGGCAGCACCGACTTTTATAGCTGCTTCAAAGGGAGGTAAATATACATTGCGCAACAAATGTGGAGGAATATTCGTAGAATTATAATCCCTACCACCTTCGGCTGCACCATATCCGGCAAAATGTTTTACGCACGAAGCAATAGATGTTTTATCGGACATATTCTTTCCCTGAAAACCTTTTACCATAGCTACACCAAGTTGACTAACCAGAAAAGGATCCTCGCCAAAACTTTCGGCAATACGTCCCCATCGAGCATCGCGCGAAATGTCGAGCATGGGCGTAAAAGTCCAGTTTACACCTACTGAGCGAGCTTCAACTGCTGCAATATGTGCTCCATCTTCGACAATTTTGGGGTTAAACGAAGCTGCCTGCCCCAAAGGAATAGGGAATATCGTTTTGAAACCGTGTATCACGTCCCTACCTATAATTAGCGGAATGCCTAACCTACTTTCCTTAGCTGCCATTTGTAATTTATTAATGTCCTCAGCATTGGTGATATTTAAAAATGAGCTAATTTCTCCTTTTCGTACTCTTTCTAAAAGCTCATCATTCAAACTATTAAAGTTTTCCTGATTCATTTGTCCTATTTTCTCTTTTAATGTCATTTTCGACAACAGACTATCTATTTTTCTTTCCAAAGCACTATCGATTGAATAAATACTTGTAGTTGAAGTGCAAAAAAGCACTAAAAGCAGGGTGAAATTTTTTAGTTTCATGTGTTAGTTATTTTATTTTAAAAGTTACTACTGATTCGTTCATGTGAGTATATACAAATTTTCTTTTGCCACACACAACATTATATCTTTTTGAACTACCACTTCTGTTCATAATTGCTAGCACTTTGCTTCCATCTAAATTAATAAATGACGAAAGGGTAATGCCATTGGGTAAGATAGAGCTGTTGTTATCAATTCGTTTTGCACCTAACCGTACAAATTTTGAGAAATGACCTAGTAAAAAATATTCTTCATTTCGAGTGTAAGTTCCATTTGAATTTATGGTAACTACGCCCCGACAAGTTTGACATCCTCCGGTAGTGGTTGTTGGACCATGGGAAGCATTAAGTGCTAGATTCCACATTATAAAGTTTTTAGACCCTCTGTTTACCGTCGCCATCAAAAAGTATTTCATATAGTAAAACATGTTACCTATTCTACTATCTGTATTCCATGTACCTCCCGATTGTTCGGTAAAATATACATCCTTGTCGGGATGCAAAGCCTGTACTTGATCTATGGCTGAGGCTTCACCTCCGTATCCGTGCCAACCTGTACCGGCTACATATTTACGAGTTTCAGTGTCGTTGAGTATGTTAATTGGATAATAAGCCATATCAAAATTATGATCCCAAATAATAATCTTAGTATCAATTCCATTTTGCTTAAAAAGCGGTCCGAGATAATCTCTTATTATCGTACTTTGCTCCGACCACTCCATTTTCATGGTTGGATAGCCACCATTTTCGTACATGGGCTCATTTTGCAAGGTTATTGCATCGATAATTATTCCTTCGGCTTCGAAAGCCTTTATATAAAGATAGAAATACTTTGCAAAATCACTGTAAACCTGACTGCCTTTTAACCTGCCCCCGAGCATACTGTTGTTCGATTTCATCCAAGCCGGCGCACTCCACGGGCTAGCCATAATTTTTATGCTTGGGTTAATTGTTTGTATTTGCTTTAAAACTGGTATTAAGTCGTTTTTATCTCTTAATGGAATGGCAAACGAATTTATATCGTTGTTGTCGCAATAGCTATAAAGCCCTATCGAAAAATCAGAGGAACCAATCGTAAGTCGCAAATAGTTGATACCTATTCCTTTCTGAGGGTCAAACAGTGCAGTAAGTAGCTTTGCTCTTTCGCTTTCGCCCATCTGTTGTATTAAATACGCCGAAGAGCCTGTAAGTGCAGCCCCAAATCCGTCAATCGACTGATAGGTTTTGGTAGTATCTATTATTATAGAAAAATCACCAATACTATCAGAAAAATCAATCGAATTTCGCTGTTTTAACAGGTATGTTTCCGAAATATTTGTCATCCAAACATCTACATTTCCAACGGAATCAATAGTTTCAACATTTGTCGGTTTTGGTGTAGGTATTTCGGGTTGCTTACAACAAACCATCCCGACACAGAGCAAGAATACAGCAATAATCTTTATAAAATATGATTGTTTCTTTGAAAATGACATATTGAGTTTTTAAGTTGTTATTGTTCTGATTCTTATAAATTCAGAAAGTGAAAACTGGCTACTTGAGCACTTTTTCATACACCCTCACATAGTCAATTTCGAACTTCTGAGGGAAAAGTGTGTCGTCAACCCCCATTCGACCTCCCCATGTACCTCCAATGGCTAAATTCAACAACAAATGAAATCGTTTATCAAAAGGCCAGTACTCACTTCCTTTATGCTCATTCTTAAATGTGAAATAATGTACTGAATCCTGATAAATTCGGCATTCATCGGCTTCCCATTCCAAAACGTAAGTATGAAATTCCTTATATGAAGTAGGATTATATATTGGTTTCCCTTTTTGTGTACCCAATAAATGATTGTACCTTTCTAAATGAACTGTACCAACAATGGTATCGGGATTGAAGCCGACATTTTCCATAATATCAATTTCTCCGCTGGATGGCCATCCGCCATATTCCCAATCGATTGGCAACATCCATATCGCCGGCCATGTCCCTCTGCCTGTTGGTAATTTTGCCCTTATCTCAAATCGTCCATACAGCCAGTCACCTTTACCTCTCGAAACCAATCGGGCAGAAGTATAAGGTTTACCAACAGTATCCTTCTTTTGAGCCTTGATTGTGAGTTTCCCATCCGACACCCAAACATTTGAGCTATCGGAATCAGTATAATATTGTAACTCATTGTTCCCCCAACTTGTAATATTGCCTTCGGTGTCGTAACTCCATTTCGTACTATCGGGAAGACCATTGTAATTAAATTCATCGTTCCAAACTAATACCCACTGTTCACTTGGAGGATTATATGGTGGATTTGGTTTTGGTAAACATGTTGTTGCGAGTAACAAAAAAAGAGATGATATTGTGATTTTTTTAAAAATATTTGAAGCCATAATTCAAATTATTTTGAATTTAGAATAATTTATGTGTTGTGTTATTCCGTTAATTTCTATTGTAACAATGAGCTAACATCTTGAATCTCTAACTTATCAATAGGATTGAAATCATTGCTATTCATATAATTAAGAATACTGAACATTAACTGTTTGCTAACTGGTCTATTTGAAATGTTATTTTTAAAGTCAATAGAGCAAACTATTAGTTTCCCATCTCCAACCTTACACTCAAACATATAAGCCAATTTATCATTCACAATATAGGAATCAATAACAGAGATAAGCGGCTTTATGTGCTGAGGCAAATCATTAATATTCATTGCATAAGCATTCATAGTAATATCCCACCATTGCCAGTTAGAATAATTATCGGTAACAAAATCGTTGAAAACAGAATGCTTCGAATTGCACAAAAGTCCCAAGGTATGTGCTTTTTGAGGCCATTTATGAATGGAATTCCAGAAAATGGGAGTAAAACAGCTTTCGCGGTACATTTTCAATGTCGTTTTATCCAATAGCAACAAAACTTTTTGTCCGGCTGCTAATTTTTGTTCTAAAATATCTTTTTGCGTACCATCTATTACCGTTACATTGCCTTTGTTTTGAGGTATATTTTGAGGATATACCCAGATTTCCCACGAATTTTCGTAACTGCTTTTAGGAATTGAAATAGTAAGAGTCAGTTTTGTGGCTTTTTTTATGCTTTTCAAATCAACACCAATTGCCGAAAATGAGGTTAATCCGCCTTTACCTATTGTTTTCTGATTCAAAATGCCTTTTTTAACAATCTCGTTATGCTGATTTATAAGTTTCCATTCGGGTTTTACCGCAACTAAATCATCGAACAAAAAGTTTGCAATATCAACCTGTGTCTCGAACTTTTCGTTATTTGTCCAAACTCGTTTTTTCATCTTCGCCAATGGAACTACGGCATTACAATACTGACTGTGATTTTGTGCTGTAACCAAGCCTTTTGATTCCCAAAAATCGTTCAGAATGCCTACAATTGAAATATACTGACCCTGATAGTCGTGTAAATCAAGCAATTGATAGCCACCATAGTTGGGTGTACGAAGTATCGATTCCATTTCCTCCTTGTATAATATACTCGACAGCATTCCTGATGCATTTGCAAAATCCTTGTTATATGGGAGTAAACCTCTTTTTTCGATTTGTGCTTTTATGCGTTCGTAATTTGTGTTTCTCAATACGCCTTTTTCATACTTGACAATGTCGTCGAAATCGGGAAACATAGCCCATTGTCCCATTTCGTGCGCAATAATTGGAACTTCTAATCCTTTTATTTCGGACGAAAAGTTCGATTGAGTTTCGGGTGGAAAAAGATTGAAGCGACTTGCATTTACCACATCGCCTCCTCCCCAGTTTATGCCAACTATTCGTTTAGCAAAAGGCCATTCGTTGGTTTTTTCAACACCCCAGGCCGAAATAAAAAAATCATCGTTGCGGTTTGCTCCCACTGGGTGAGTAGTGCAAACATATAAATGCCTCTTATCTTTGATTTTTGCTTTAGCCACCACTTCTTCGTTAAATTCAGTATTGCCCATCACTTCGTTATTAAGCGAGAGCATGCAAAACGAAGGATGATTTCCGTAAGTTTCGAGAATACGATCAATTTCAGCATAAGGCACACCGGCAAGTTCTGGTTGTAAATATAAGCCAACTTCATCAGCAGCTTCAAAAGCGGCTTCAGGCGGACACCAAGTATGATAGCGCACATGGTTCAATCCATACGATTTTATAATTTTCATGATTTCAACCCACTTATCTTTTTGCATATAAATACTTTATTGCCATTTATGGTAATGTGTCCAGCCTGAGTGCCTATTTCACGCATACCAAATGTCGTTGTGTAGCTTTCAATATTTTTACCACTGCTGAGCAAATCACATCGTAGCTCATATATATTGGGAGTAAATTCGCTCCAAAACTGAATAGGCTTAGGTATCGAAAGCGTTGTTTCAAGGATATTTGAGATTCTCGATTCTGTTTTAATCAAAACAAATTTGTCATCGCCTTTTTTTCTGATTGAGAAGTTTACCGTTAAGTTTTCTAATTGACTTTCATTAGAGAAATAAATTTTTGATGTTACGTTTTCATTTTTTATATTGGGGAAAACAGCCACATTTTCAATTTGAGCTTTTGAATCCTTTGCAACCAATTCAATTTTGCCTACAATTCCATTCCACGATGATCCATTTCCACCATATCCGTGATGACCAAAATGTGCATATCGCATATCATCTTTATTAATCATAACCGTAAGTGTATGTATTCCACTTTGTACGGATTTACTTATTGTAACTTCGTGAGGAATAGCCACTCCATAGTCTTCACCAACTTTTATATCATCCCAGTAAACAGCGCTTGCTCCCAAAGTTCTTTCCATGAACAACTTAACCGTTTTTCCTTTCCAATCGTTGGGTATAACCACTTTGCGCTGTACCCAAAATGCTCCATCATAAGTTCTCAGCCTTTCAAGCCCCGGAGTGTAAATATTAGATTGTTTAAGAACTGCTCCAATTCCGGCTTCATCGGTAGAACCCGGCAAGTTTATCCAATCGTTTATTGTAAAATCTGCATTTTTAAAATATATTTGGTTTAGCATCGAAACCGACTTATTCGTCGGTAGTTCTGTCTTATACCAGCCCTCAGCAATACCCACTTTTTCAGGCCAGTCTTTAAAATTGCCATCAAGTACAATTCGCCATTTGCCGGCTAAAAAAATATTTTCCTGTGAAATGAGTTCTGTTGCAATTCCGAAAAGCAACGAGAGAATTAGGCTGATTAATTTTAATTTTAATTTCATATATCTTTGATTTTTAACTTTATCTATTAAAACTCAATAGCTTGTTTTGGATTGAGATTTAATTTGTGAAAGGTTTATTTAATTATTGCTATTTGTGGTATTGAAAAAAAATGTAACTACCTAGGCGTGTTAACGGTTCGGTTTTTTATAGTACTCTAGTATCCTTAAAATCATTTTCAATAAACGTTTTCAATTCTTCAGCTCTGAAATTACTTTTGATAACTATTCCATTTGGGTCAATAAGTAAAGTAGTAGGTAATTGGCGTATTTTGTATTTTTGGAAAATAAAATTGTCGGGATTTGCTTCAACTAGTTTCCAGTTAATACCAACAGAATTGATTATTTCATTTATTGTCTCAAGCTTACCTTGTACAATTCCAATAAATTCAATTTTTGAATGATCTGCCTGGTCGTAAACTTCCTTTATTTTAGGCATCTCTTTCAAACAAGGGGCACACCAAGTTGCCCATAAATCAAGAAATATATATTTACCCTTATATTTTTCGAGTGAAATAGTTTCTTTAGTTATTAAATCGATTGCTGTAAATTTAGGAACTCTGAATCCAATTTGTGCCGATTCTATTTTTGAAAATGGAAGTTTTTCTTTTTCGAGAATTAGGACATTCTCATTTATATCCAGATCTTTCACTCTATAGGTTTTATCGTTGTCATTTATGTATTTGTTTGAAGTAATACCTTCCGCAGTTGAACTGGAATCGTTGAACACTTCAAAAGTTAAGTAAGATATATCGTCGTGAGGAACAATTTCAAGTTTTTTCCCATTTAGCATTACGGTTGCATATTGAGCTATAGTATATAAGTATAATTTAGATTGGGGCATATAAACAATATGTATATCTATATTTTTTTTCACCTTTTTACCTTCTTCTACCCAATCGTATTCAACGGTAACTTTACTTGATTTATCCATTGAAACTTTTGGTTTGCCGTCTATAATATCTGCAACAAAAACTGAATCATCACTGAAATCGGAATTGTTGTTTTTATCAATGACTAATTGTTCTTTTCCATTTTTATCTATTCCCAAAATATATTGAAAAGAGCTTCTAAAAGACCTGTCCCAACCGGTAAAAATAGCCTCAGCATAAATACTTACTCTTCCTATTCTCAAATTTGTCAGGTCTCCGCAGCCTTTAGCAATTTGCGAAGTGTCCGATAACTCTTTCGTGTGATCTAAATGAGACCAACTATCAGAATGGATACTGAATTCGTTATGAAATGTAAGCGGAAGTTTTAGTTCTTGATTTTTAGCAAAACATACTGTGAATACAAAAATAAGTGTACAAGTAAAATGGATTTTTTTCATGAAAACTTCAATTTATTGGTTGACAATTAAATGTATCTTTGATAATTATTTGTTTGAATTTAGTCATTTTATGGACGTCTGGATTTTTTTTTTAAAATTCTGACTAACGATCGAGCGTGTGTTAGGCGTTTTATAGTACTCTATTCTCTCTTTGTGCTTTTTTATCCAGTATAATTCCAGGCACAGTACTTATGAGCATGATAAGTATAACTCCAAACCCAATAGCAAGTGCTGGTTTCCTCAATAGCATAGAAATCAAATAGATTGTAATTCCGCCCAATATATATCCAACTAATTTTGCTGTTGAAAGTGGGTTTAATTCATTTCTGTGGAAGTTTTTAGTAATTAAATTATACCTTTTCTTTACATCAAATTCTAAATCGTGAAATATAGGTTGATAGTTACCACTCATAAATTCTTCAAACTCTTTGGGCAAAGCATTAATCAAACTTTCTATCTGACCAATAAGAATGTCTTCATTATCAATGTCAAATTCAGGTAGTCTTGAAAGTAAATTATTCAAATATGTCAGTCGAATTTGTTCTTTTTCTTGACTAGAATAATTTTCTGTAACAATCTTTAATTGTTCTATTTTTTCTGTTGCCCAAACTTCTGCAAATTTACTCATGATTGTGTTGTTTTGATTCCTTAATTGCTTTCAACTACATTAATTCCATTATCTCGAAAAGCTGAAATTGTCGCAGCGAAATTATCGGTAGTAAAACCTATTACTAATTTTTTCTCTTGCCGGTATACAAAAATTACTTTAGGATTACTTTTTTTATCAAGACCTGTCGGGAAGTGGTACCTAAATTTTGGTGTACCCCAGAAGTTCCTCATTTTGTCTATATTTGAGTTCCAATTTCGTACTTCAACAAAAGAAATGTCGGATAAATTAATTCTGTTTTTCCAGTAAAGTAGGATGAAAAATCGAAAAATAATTATAAAACTCAAAGCGACACTAAAGAACATACATATCAGGATTATCAAATCATGTATATTAAAGAAAAATGTACTGCACAATAAAGCGATAAAAATAGGCAAATATAAAATGAATGTCTTATTCTCAAATTTGATTTGCTCGCCGTCTATTTCAAATGTTTTGTCTTTATAATTCATATTTTTTCTATTTAGTTGATTAATGTGCTGTGGCTTCTTCTTTTTTAAAACAGACCGCTTTTATGTTAATCCATTCAGTTCAATTTTTTATTGAAGACTTACTAAAAAAAGTATTTTAATAAGCTATAAATTGTGAGCTTATAATTTGGTTGTCCTTATTTGGATTGATTGAATTGGAGGCAGATCATTTTCAGGTTTGTCCAGGTAGAAGTAAGCCGTCGAAGAAAAATCATCTGACCGGTAGAAGTTTGTCCACCCTTCTGGAAGGTCTTTACTAACCAGATCCACAGGCTTTTCAGGATTAAACAACATGTGTATTTTCGGTATTTCGTAAAGGGTTATTGGAATAAGCGGGACACCATTCTTTTGCAGACCGATAACATTTGCTTTCTCATTTCCACCAATTTGCTGTATGGTAACTTTGATGTCGTTTTTAAAAAAGATAGGATCAGGAATGTGATACCTGAAAAATGCCCATTGATTTTTCTCCCCGCCTGCAAACAGGC
>JAIFKX010000222.1 GCA_020049335.1 Paludibacter sp.
TCAAACAAGTCAATATTTTTTAAAACTTAAAATGTTAATCAATACAATTAAAATTAAATGAATATGAAACAATCCTCAAAATTCAATTTATTTAGTAAATCAGGCATTTTCCTTGCCAATGGGGCATTTAGGCCGCCCTGTAAAAGGAAGAGTATACATAACAAGCAGGGCATTTTTAGATCTTTTGGCCTGGCATTGGTTTTAATTTTCCTTATGGTAGGATTTGGAAACAATGCAAAGGCGCAAGTTGCAGTGTATGTAAATAGTTCAGTAGCCACAAGCGGTGATGGAACTTCATTCGTCACAGGCTATAAAACAGTAAGCGAAGGTGTTACCAATGTTGATGACGGCGGAACTGTCCATATTAAAGCCGGTTATTACGACGAAGATATTACTATAAATAAAAATGTAAGCTTCTTAAACGATGGAGCTGTTTTTTTTGATGACTTTACTTATGACAATTTAACTATTGCTGCATCAAAATCTTTAACCATTGCCAGCCCCAATTTTACTTTTGGAAATGTTACCATTGATGGTATTTTCAATCAACTATATGATATAAAAGTTGTTCGTAATTGGACAAACAATGGGACTTACACTGCCAATTCATCGAATATCGAATTTTGCGGCACCGACCAGCAAGATATTGCTGGAACAGTTTTAAGTAACTTCAACAATGTTACTTTCAACAATAATTCAACATTTTTGACTATTACCCCCTATTTTACAACAAAGGATTTTACTATAAAGGCAGCAAATATGATAATAGGAACTATTACAGTTGCCGGAAATTTTGTAAATAATTCAGGTAATACAAGTTTTACAAATCTTGGTTTGAAATTTTCAAAAACAGGAACACAACTCTTTAGTGGAACTACCGGAACAACAAGTTTGTGGGGTATTGAAATTCTTTCGGGAAGTAATCTGACATTACAAAACGATATTTCAGTTAACTATTGGATTAACAATGGAACTTTTACACATGGAAGTAAAAAAGTAACTTTTCGCACTTCATCCGACATTACTATGGATGGAACATCATCAAATTCTTTTTATGATATTGATATAAACAAAACTACAGGTAATTTAACTTTAGGTTCCGATATATTTGTGGCTCATAACTGGAATTTAATTTCCGGTAATTTACTGGCAAATGGAAAAAAAGTAACTTTTAACGGTTCAACAGCTCAAACAATAACTGGTGCGACTACTTTTTCATCTATGGAAATTAATAATACATCGGGAAATGTTACTTTAAATAACAATCAAACAGTAAACAATAATCTCATTTTTACGAATAGTAAATTAATTTTAGGTGCAAATAATTTAACAGTTGGAAGCATTAGTGGATACACTGCTGCGAATTATATAGTTGCAGAGGGTGTGGGCACATTAAAGCAAACTGTTGCAGCAAGTAGTATCGTTTTTCCGATTGGTACTTCAACTGTTTATACTCCGGTTACTTTAAATAACAGTGGAACTTCCGATAATTTTAGAGTAAATGTTAAAAGTGCAGCTACTGTAGGTAGTTTTACTTCTGCATTATCGGCTTCAATAACACAGTTTGTTCCTTTTCAATGGAATATTGCAGAAGATGTCGCAGGTGGAAGTAATGTTACTGCTACCCTTGCCTGGTCTGGTACCGATATTTCAGCTTACACAGCTCCGAGTGTAGCATTTTACAATGGCTCAAGTTGGGTCGCAGCTATAGCTACCAAAACTGCTAATTCTGCTTATATTTCTGGAATTTCAGCATTTGGTCCTTTTGCAGTTTATAATTGGCCTGCACCTATCGTTACCAACATTTCTCCCACAAGCGGATCAATTGCTGGCGGTACTTCGGTTGTTATTTCAGGGACTGACTTTACAGGAGCAACAGCAGTGAAATTTGGTTCTACCAATGCTTCAAGTTATACTGTAAATTCTGCAACACAAATAACAGCTACTTCACCTGCGGGTTCTCTCGGAGCAGTTGATGTTACTGTTACAACAGCAGGTGGTACAAGTGTTACTAGTTCGAGTGACCAGTTTACTTATCAGATCCCTATGACCTTAATCTTCAACACTGCCTTAAGTGCTGGCACAACAGTTACACTTCCATTAAACGGCACTGTAAATGTTACGGTTGATTGGGGAGATGGAACAGCAACCCAAAACTTTACCACTGCCGGAAACCAAGACCATACTTACGCATTAGCAGGCACTTATACAGTAAATATAACCGGTTCTCTTACATGGTTTGGTGATTGGAATTATTCTAATACAGATAAATTGGTTAGAGTAATTAGTTTTGGTGATCTGGGCTTAACAAGCTTAAGTTCTGCATTCTATAGTGCTGTAAATTTGATTGAAGTCCCTACTAGTCTTCCTCCTACTGTAATAAATTTATTCAATACATTTTTTAACTGTGCTATGTTTAATTTTGATATTAGAGGATGGAATGTTAGTAATGTTACTGATATGTCAAATATGTTTATCTATGCTAGTAATTTTAATCAGGATATTGGTAGTTGGAATGTAAGTAAAGTTACAAATATGAGTAACATGTTTGGTGCATCAAACTTTAATAAATATATTGGTGGTTGGGATGTAAGTAATGTTACAGATATGAGCAACATGTTTGGTTCATCTCCTTTCAATCAGGATATTGGTAGTTGGAATGTAAGTAATGTTTCAAATATGAGGGCCATGTTTTCGAACTCACCTTTTAATCAGGATATTGGTAGTTGGAATGTAAGTAATGTTACAGATATGGGTAATTTATTTTCTGTTACCCCTTTTAACAAAGATATTAGTGGATGGAATGTTAGTAATGTTACATCATTGTACTCAACATTTTATAATGCTGCAGATTTCAATCAGGATATTAGTGGATGGGATGTTAGTAAAGTTACTGAAATGTCTTTCACGTTTCAGGATGCAACAAGTTTTAATAAGAATATTAATAATTGGGATGTTGGCAATGTTACATCAATGTATTGTATGTTTAAAGGAGCAACATCTTTCGATCGAAATATCGGTAACTGGAATGTAAGCAAAGTAACAGATATGGTCGAAATGTTTTCCGGAGTAACACTTTCGACTGCTAATTATGATGCTATGTTAAATGGCTGGTCTGGCAAATCCCTGAAAGCAAGTGTTGTATTCGAAGGTGGTAATAGTAAATATTCTTGCAGTGCATCAGCAGCCCGTGCAATACTTACAGGGACGAAGACCTGGACAATTACCGATGGTGGCCTTGTTGATGTAACACCAACAGCCCAGGCAACTGCTATGAGTTTTGGAACAAAAACTTCAAGCTCCATCCAACTAAACGGTTTTACAGCACCTGTAGGTGGTGCAACCGGATACGCAGTTTATTTAAACAGCACAAACAGTTTTACCCCTCCAACAAATGGTGCAGAACCTGTTGTCGATTTATCGTGGAATGGAGCCGGGCAACAACCTATCTATTTTGGAACATCTGCTACACCAGGCGCAACTGTGACCGGATTAACAGCCGGAACAACTTACTATTTTAAAGCCTATGCTTACAATGATTGTGCAGGTACTGAAACTTACGAAACTACAGGTTTGGCAGCAAGTGCTACTACAGTTACACCAACCATAACTTCAGCTACTTACGGTGGTGCAACTGGTCAAATGGTTTTAACTTGTAGCAATCTAACAACTGGCGATCTTATTGATTGTTCAAAATTAAAAATTTCCGGCGAAGGCGTTACTGGGGTTGCTGTTACTTTATCAACTACTGGCGTTACAGCAAGCAGTAGCACTTCGGTTTCAATTAATTTGAATGTTGCAGATAAAGCAGCTGTAAATCAAATTCTAAATAAAAATGGAACCATCTCTACTGGTGGAAATACTTATAATATTGAAGCCCTCGATGATTGGGATGCAAATATAGTGTTAGGTAATACGGCAGACGCTACCAATACCTTGACTGTGAACAATGTAACAGTACCATCAATCACATCAGCAACTTACGATGCTTCTTCAGGAATATTGGTAGTTACAGGCGCAGGATTTCTTAAATTTGCAGGTGCTACAAACGATATTGACGTTTCTAAACTTACAATAATTGGAGATGCTGCACCTTATACGCTTTCCACTGCAGGTGTGGAAATATCAAGTGGAACAATTTTTTCTGTTACATTAAATGCAACGGATATAAATGCGTTAAATACACGTTTGAACAAGAATGGTGCAAGCTCCATTGGGAATGTTACTTATAATATTGCTGCTGCGGATAACTGGAACAATGGTGCAGATCCAGCCTTAATTATTACAGATAATACTGGTAATGGAATTACCGGTACTGGAATTAGGCCAATTGTTCTCTCTGTATCCGTTCCTCTAAATGGAATTTATCTTTCAAGTCAAAATCTTGACTTTACAGTAAATTTCAGCGAAACTGAAACTGTTACAGGCACACCATATATTCCAATTACTTTAAATACTGGCGGGACTGTAAATGCTTCTTATGTTAGTGGATCAGGAACTTCTGCATTATTATTCAGGTATTCCATTGTTGCTGGTAATAATGACCCTGATGGAATTGCAGTTGGCGCTTCAATTACATTAAATGGAGGCACAATAAAAGATGCTGGAACCAATAATGCTACACTTACATTGAATAGTATTGGAGCTACAACTAGTGTATTGGTTGATGCTATTGCACCAGCGGTTACATCTGTTTCAGTTCCTGCAAACGGAACTTATATTGCCGGTAATAATTTAGATTTTACAGTAAATTTCAGTGAGGCTGTAACAGTGGTAACATCCGGCGGGACACCTTATGTGTCAATTACTTTAAATACAGGTGGAACTGTAAATGCAAGTTATTTAAGCGGTTCGGGAACAACGGCTTTGGTATTTCGCTATACCATTGTATCCGGAAATAATGATCCTGATGGTATCACAATTGGTTCCCTAATATTAAATGGGGGCACATTAAAAGACGTTGCCGGAAACAATGCAAATACTACTTTAAACAGTGTAGGAGTAACAACTGGAGTAAAGGTAGATGCTATTGCACCTACAATTTCTTCTGTTTCTGTTCCCAGTAATGGAACTTATTTAACTGGTCAAAATCTTAACTTTACAGTAAATTTCAGCGAAGTTGTAAATGTCAATACAACAGGTGGTACGCCAACAGTACCAATTACTTTAAATACAGGTGGAACAGTAAATGCTTCTTATATAAGTGGTTCAGAAACTTCGGCTTTAGTATTCAGATATACTGTTCTTGCAGGGAATGAAGATAACGATGGTCTTGTAGTTGGGGCTTCCATTTCATTAAATGGTGGAACTATAAAAGATGCTGCAACCAACAATGCCACACTTACCCTAAATAGTGTAAGTTCTACAACTGGTGTATTGGTTGATGC
>JAIFKX010000129.1 GCA_020049335.1 Paludibacter sp.
GGTCTATTTTGCAATATCCCGATTCAAAATTGTACAGTCAGGGTAGGGGATGGCTCGAAGATAAAAACCAGATTTCACCTTCGGCATGGTCGCGCGGACAAGGGTGGATGTTGCGGGGATTGGTTACTGCGCTTGAGTTTATGCCACCATACTCAGTGTATGCCAACGAGATGAAATTGTATCTGAAAGAATTTGCCGATGGCTTACTCAAAAAACAAGATGCCCGTGGAATGTGGCACACTTTGCCTTTATTACCTACTTGCAAAAGTTCTCCCGAAGTAAGCGGAACTGCCATGATAGCCTATTATATGTTCAATGCTTATAAGAATGGTTTTTTACAGGAAAAACGATTTTTAACTGCTTCGCGAAAAGCAAAACAAGCAGTCCGCCGCTATATCAGCACCGATTATGCTGTACATAATATTAGCAAAGGCCCCGGGCCGTTAACCGATATGGAAGCCTATAAACAACACGGAGAAACCAATAATCCGCATGGAACACAAGCTGTAATTTTACTTTTTTCCTTGCCCCACTAACCAAAAAACACTTATGGAACATTTATGCTAATAGTTGCAATATAATTGCGATATGTAGTAGATAGTACGACGTATTTTTGTTGAAAAATTAGTGCTCATCTTTTTTTAATACTACATTTTATGAAAAAAATTATTCTATCTATTCTTTTTGCATGTATTCTTATTACACATGCTACGGCACAAGTTACAGTATCAGGGTCTAATAATGCTACTGTTAATTCAACTAATTATTCTACCTTAGGGGCTGCCATTACGGCTATCGGAAATTCTCAATCCGGACAAACAATTGAAATTGCCATTGCTGCAAGCACCACTGAGGATGCTGCCGGTATTATTATTGGTCCTGGAACTTGGGCATCGTTGACTATTTATCCTACTGCTGATGTAACATTAACTTCATCTGTTACTTCTAATGCTCTGATTCAATTCTCTGGAGCCAATAATGTAACAATTGATGGTCGGTTAGGTAAAACAGGTGAAAGAAGTCTGACGTTAAATAATACAGGAACAACCTCTGCAACAGTCAATTTTACAAATGCTGCTCAAAATAACACCATTAAATATTGTACGATTACTGGAGCTGGACCTGCCAACAAAGGTCTGATTGGTTTTGGTGCAGTAGGTGCTGCCACAAATGGTAATGGAATGAACACAATCGACCACAACTTAATTACTAATAACGGAACAAGAAGTCCAATAACAGTCTATTCAGTAGGAAATGTCACAAATCCGACTGTAGGAAATCGTTTTACGAATAACGAGTTCAAGGACTGTTTAATATTAAATGGAGCGAATAATCAAATAATTGGTTTAACCGGTAACAATTCAGATTGGGTAATAACCGGAAATAGCTTCTATGATACAGGGATGGCAGCAGCAATTACTGGATATACTGCGACTATAATATCAATTACTACTGGCACAGGATATACCATAACCGACAATTATATTGGCGGAAGTGATGCAAGTTGTGTAGGCACATGGAATAAAACTTTATTGAATGTAAGCTTTGTTGGAATAAATTTGTCGTCAGCTGCTGGAACAGGAAGTACTATACGAAATAATACCATAAAGAATATTTCGTGGACAAATACAGGTGGTGGTACCTGGACAGGAATTACAGTTGGTAGTGCAAGCGCTGCCACTATTGATGGAAATTATATTGGGGACAATACCACTACAGGCTCAATTACTACTTCGAATGGTGCAGCAAATGGTGTAGTTACAGGTATAAGTATTACATCTACCTCGGCAGTGGATTGTATTAATAATAAAATTGGCTCAATAACTGCCAATAGCACCGGATTTGCAGTTGCAATAAATGCTATAAACAGAGGAACACAGGCTGCTAATACAAACATAAGTAATAATACGATTGGTAGCAGTTCGGTTGAAAATAGTATTTATTCTTCTACTGTTATTGGTGCCGAAAGTGTAAAAGGAATTCTATGCACGGCTACGGGCACGAATGCCATAAGCAATAACGAAATTGGCAGTCTGACCACAGGTTCAACCAGTGGCGTAGTAAATGCAATTGATTTAGGTGCAGGTACCAATACAGTCAATGCAAACCTGATTTATAATTTATCTTCACCTAATAGTACTTCGACAACATTGAATGGTATTAATCTGGCTGCAAGCGGCATAAATACTTGTACAAATAATATTATTTCGTTGGGAAATAATTATGCTAATACAATTAATGGTATTAATGAAGCAGTATCAACAACCGCAAATAATTACTATTACAACACCATTTATATCACAGGTACGCCTACCTCAGTGGCGTTGAATAGTATTGGTATAAATAGCCTCTCCACATCAAATAATCGCAATATTAAAAATAACTTGATTTTCAACAATCGTGTAAATGGAACTGGTGCAACTGGCAAAAACTACGCACTTTCATTAGCAACTTATGCATCAGGAATTTTAGCTTGCGATTACAATGATTTGTATGTAACAACCAATGCTAAAAACTTTGTTGGAAAATACGGAGGTTCTGATAAAAAGACTTTAACTGATTGGCAAGGAATATCCATTGTTACAGATGATAATAGTATTTCTATTACTCCTGGCTTTGCAAGTCCAGATAAAACGGCTATAAGTTATAAGGTAAATACAACTCTTTCTGGAGTTGACTTAAGTTCTGTTGTGCCCTACGATTATGCAGGTGTTGCCAGAACGACTCAGATGGGTGCATATAATAAAACAATAAGTGCTACTCCCACTATTTCAACTTCCGGAACACTTGCAGCAGTAAACACTACTTATGGTACTGCATCAGTTGCACCAACTTCATTCAGTGTTTCAGGAGCTAATATGCAGGCTGGTATTTTAGTAACACCGCCTGCCGGTTACGAAGTTTCATTAACAGAAGGTTCGGGCTTTGCTTCTACAGTCACTGTACCAGGTACTGGAGCTATTTCTGCTACTAATGTTTATGTCCGTTTGTTGGCTACAGCTAACGTGGCAAGCTATAGTGGAAATATAGTTTTATCAAGCACCAATGCTACATCGGTTAATGTTGCTACTGCATCGAGTACAGTTTCAGCCAAAGCATTAACCATTACTGCTGGTAATCAAACAGTAGCTTATGGAACTTTAGCTGCAACGGTTACAGTAGCAGGAACATACACCCCAACAGGTTTTGTAAATAACGAAACTTCAAGTGTCATTTCGGGCTCTGCAACTTACAACACAAACTATACAAATAGCACGGCTGCTGCTACTTCGGGTATTACAATTACGCCTGTAGTTACAGGATTATCAGCTGCTAATTATAGCTTCACACCAGTAAATGGGTTTATTACAATTGCGCCTGCTGATGTTACAGTTTCAGCTTCTAACACTTCGGTGTCATCGCTAATACTTTCACCAATAAGTAATGTCACGGTTGAAGGTACAGGCTCATTAACTATTAATAATGATATTGAAGTGGCGTCGATAGCTGTAGCAGCTGGAGGTAAACTAACTATCAACAGCGGTAGAACTTTGGCCGGAACAGTTACTCTCGAAAGTACTGAAACCAGCACAGCTACTTTAGTAGATCAGTACAGTGCACCAACCCTTACAGCTACTGTAAAACAACATGTAAGTGCCGGTCGTAACTGGTATTTGAGTCCTTCGGTATCTGCTGCAGATTATAGCTGGTTAAGCCGTGGCACAAGCGTGCAAGAATGGAACGAAGCCACCAAAGCATGGGTTTTTAAAACGTCGGGTACACTCACTCCGGGTAAAGGGTATGTGCAGGTAGCTACCAGCACTCCAGAGGTTACAGGCACAACCGGTACTGTAAACGTAACTGGTACAACCAACTCGGGCGATGTGGCTATTACTGTTAGTCGTACTGAAGCGGGGGTAAGCAGAGGTTTTAACTTAGTAGGCAATCCGTATCCTTCGTACCTCAAATGGAGTGGTACCGATGGTTTTATAACCGATGCAGGCAACAGTGGAATCAGCACTAGTTTTTGGTATCGTACCCAAAATACGAGTAACGCTTATGTGTTTACAACTTACAATGGCACAAGCCATTTGGTTGTTGGAGGCTCCAGTGTAAATAGCGTACTGAACGAGTATATTCCGCCTATGCAAGCATTTTGGATTCGTGTTGATGAAAATGTAGGTAAAACTACTCATAACGTGAATTTGACATTTAAAAATACGATGCGCGTACACGGTGTAGGCGACAATAATAAATTCAAAGCACCTAAAGCCGATATACGTCAATTGGTGCGTTTGCAATTAGCTAATGGCGTACAATCAGATGAAGCCTTAATCTATTTCGATGCCGCTGCTGCCAATACTTTCGACAACTACGATTCGCCCAAAATGCTGAATAACAGCAGTGTTTTGCCTGATATATACAGCACTGTTGGAACTGAACGTTTGGCTATAAACGGTCTAAATACTGTTACCGATAATATGGAATTGTCACTTGGCTTTACACTAAAAGCAGCTACCATAGGGTTGAAACTTAAAGTAAGCGAGTTTACAAACTTTACAAGTGGAATGAGAGTGTATTTGTTGGATAAAGAGCTAAATACGCAAACCGAACTGTTTCCTACAACGGAATATACTTTCAATACATCAGTATCAACGACCAATAATGAAAGTCGTTTTAGTCTGCTATTCCGTGCCCCAGCCTCAACAACAGGTATTGATAATGCATCAAAAACCAACACACAGGTTTTTGTAAACGCAGCCAATCAGATTACAATTATAGCTCCTGAAAAGAGCAACTATGCTATTTACAATGCTGTAGGACAATTAATTGAAAACGGTCAAACAGCAGCTAAACTACAAACTGCAAACTGCAAACTGAATATAGGCGTTTATGTGGTAAAAGTGAATAATCAGTCAACAAGAGTAATTATCAAATAAAAAAAATACTGCCCCTAACCCCTAAAGGGGAAATGGATTAGAACCGAATGGTCTTAAAGCCCCTTTAGGGGTTTGGGGCAGTTTAAAAAACAAAATATCATGGAAAAGAAAAAGTATTTCGCACCCCGCATCGAATGGATTCCACTCGACAATGAAATTTCTCTTGCTCTAGAATCATCATCGCCTCCAATAGGTCCGTCGGAAACGAAAAATACCGCACCCGAATTTTTTGAAAACAATCCGTATAATTCTGGTTTGGCTTAAAAATGTTGTTTGTTTAGTTATCAACCCTCAAATGAAAATTTGGGGGTTGATTAATAATTACGAACTCCGAAACAGATAATCCGCTCTACATACAAGCATTATTCTAATTTTTAAATGGTAAAAACACAAATTTGGAATATTTTTCGGGATTATCGGAACAATTTTGCTAATAATATACGCTTATAGAAACTAATTTTGACAAC
>JAIFKX010000229.1 GCA_020049335.1 Paludibacter sp.
GAGCGAAGCCGATAAGATTTTTTATAGTAAGATTAAGACAAACTTAATTGAAAAGGTAAAAGATCAGATTCATACCAATATCCGGTTAGATAGTAAAATTGTACCGGCTATAAATTCATTCGAACTTGATTGTATTGGCTTAAATGGGGCGTTTATTGGTGCAAAATCACTTCCATTTACTCAAACAAAAGATGCGTTAATTAAAAATGTAAACACATACATAAGTGTAATTGCTCAACTTTCAATTTCTTACAATAAGAATCTTACGGAAAATCAATTTTATTTAATTGCAGATGTACCATCTAAAAGAAATTCAACGGAAAGTAAATACTGGTATCAATTATATAAAAATGAAAAACTCCTTCATATAATTCCGTCTGACGAATCAGCACTTGTTGCAGAAATGGTTCAATCAAGAAATGCGCATAAATTTCTTGACGTGTAAGATAATACAGAATAAGAAAAAAAACAGAAGCGGTTCTCTATCACAGGGAGCCGCTTCTTTTTGTGTTAAAACATTTATTATAACCTGCTTTTCAAAAACAGAGTCAATAAGCGTGGCAAAGATAGAAAAAAAGTTATATTTGCAATTCAAAATTCAAAACAAATTACTATATATGTGCTTTCACTCTAAACAATCGAAAGACGCCCAAACGCTGGAAAAGCGTTATAAGGCGAAGTTGGAAAGTCCGGGGCTTTTTAAAACGGGCGACGTAAACGGTTTTGACCATCCCTTTTGTGCCATTATTACCAACGACCGTCAGGAAATAATTCAATTTGCACAATGGGGATTATTGCCCACTTGGGCAAAGGATAAAAGTCTGCAAAACAGCACCCTAAATGCCAAGATAGAAACTATAAATGAAAAACCATCGTTTAAGGGGAGCAGTTCGCAGCGTTGCCTAATACCTGCCGATGGGTTTTACGAATGGCAGTGGCTCGACCCTAAAGGAAAGAAAAAACAGAAATACCTTGTACACTTGCCAGGCGAGGAGCTATTTTCGTTTGCCGGACTTTGGAATTGTTGGAAGGACAATCAAACTGGCCAGACCTATCACACTTACACCATACTCACTACCGAAGCCAATGCGTTAATGTCGGTTGTACACAATTCCAAAAAACGAATGCCTGTAATTATTAATCCAAAAGCCGAAAAAGAATGGTTAGAGAATGGAAAATTGGAGATGTTTAATGACTTTTTGGAAGCCGACCCGCTTAAATCGGCTTCGGAACAAATGAGTTTGTGGGATGAATAGTTTGTCATTACAATACCAATCATGCCCTTCGATTATTGCGGGTAAGTAACCTCACATGGTAAAAAGGTTTCCAATTCGGTGTTTGTAGCTGTGGTATAGTTTTTTTAAGAGGTCTGAAAAAGACTGTGGTGTTTAAGTATTGAACTCCCGCAATAGTATCATGCTATTGCGGGAGTTATTATTAAAGGCTTTAGCGATAAACATATAAAAAATTATCGTTAACTGTAACTTTATAACGTCGAAGTATTTCACGAGCTGGCCCTGATGTGGTGTCGGGAATTCCCAATCCAAAACTAACATCATAAACAGTACCACAGGTATTGCATTTTACTTTAAAGCCTGTTTGCTCAATTGGATATACTTTTGAATTTTGATTTATTTCGTGCGTGCAAGCCATATCAAATGCATAATAAGTTGGATTGCCGTTGTCGTCTAACATGCCTGAGAATAACAAAATACCCGCAAAACCTAATCTATCAGCCTCATAAACAGGTTTCTCGAAAACAAGAAAACTGTAAGTGCTATTTTTGAAATTATTATATTTACCGGTGAAGTCAATTTTTAGATTGACAGGCATAGTAGGTACCGACGACACATAATTATCGTAACAAGCATTAAGTATGGTTGTTAACAACAATAAAGAAATTATATTTCGCCAATTTGCCACAGTTCTTCGTTTGTAAAATGTAAATTTTTAAGTGCATCGATATTATCTTGCAGCTGAGCAATCGAGCTGGTTCCAATAATAAGTGAAGTTACCTGCTGTTGATGAAAACACCAAGCCAAAGCCATTTGTGCCAATGTTTGACCACGCTCTATTGCTATTGCATTCAGTTTTTTCAGGCGTATCACCAACTCTTCTGTTATCTGTTCTTTTTTCAAGAAACCATGACTCAATGCAGCGCGCGAATTTTCTGGAATTCCGTTCAGGTATTTATCACTCAACATGCCTTGTGCCAACGACGAGAAACCAATGAAACCAACGCCATTTTCGGATGCAGCTGGTAGCACTTCTGTTTCAATTTCGCGCGAAAGAAGGCTGTAACGACCTTGAAAAATAAGGCAAGGTGTGCCATTTTCTTTTAAAATTCGATAGGCTTCACGCGCTTTATCTTCGGGATATTTCGAAATGCCAACATACAAAGCTTTTCCTTGTTTTACCATATCCGAAAGTGCTCCCATGGTTTCTTCAATAGGTGTATTTTCATCATATCGGTGCGAATAGAAAATATCCACATAGTCGAGTTGCAAGCGTTTGAGGCTTTGTTCTAAGCTAGCAAACAGGTATTTGCGCGAACCACCATCTCCATACGGCCCAGGCCACATAATATGACCCGCTTTTGTACTGATAATCATTTCATCTCGATAAGCAGCAAAGTTTTTGTTCAGCATTTTGCCAAAATTCCGCTCGGCACTACCAAAAGGCTGACCATAATTATTGGCCAAATCGAAATGCGTTATGCCTTTATCGAAAGCATAATTGAGCATTCGTTCTGCTTCTTCGATATTGTCGACATCACCAAAGTTGTGCCACAAACCAAGCGATAAACGGGGCAGTTTTAAGCCACTTTTACCACAAAAATTATAACCAACAGTGTCGGTATAGCGTTCGGGAGATGGAGTGTACATATTAAAATTCTACTTTTGGTGCTTTTTCGCTACCGGCTTCGGCTTCGAAATAGTTTTTCTTTTCTAATCCGGCAAATGAAGCTACAATATTCGTTGGAAATTTACGAATTGAAGCGTTAAACTCCTTGCATAAATCGTTGAAACGACCACGCTCGGTAGTAATGCGATTTTCGGTACCTTCCAATTGTGCTTGCAGTTCCAAAAAGTTCTGATTAGCTTTCAAATCGGGATAATTTTCTGTTATCATTAACAGTTTTCCCAATGCCGAACTCAACTGACCCTGCGCTGCTTGATATTCTTTCAATTTATCGGCAGTCAGATTAGTTGGGTCAATTGTAACTTGAGTTGCTTTAGCACGGGCTGCAACTACGCCTTCGAGTGTTTCGCTCTCGTGTGATGCATAACCTTTAACGGTTGCCACGAGGTTCGGAATTAAATCGGAGCGACGTTGGTATTGATTTTCAACATTTGCCCATTGTCCGCTTACAGCTTCATCTTTGGTAACCAGACCGTTGTATTTTCCTATTCCCCAAAAAACAGTAAGCACTAATACGCCTACTATGGCTAATAAAATAATTGTGTTCTTATTCATCTTTATTAATTGTTAATTGTAAATTATTAATTGTAAATTGTTTTACCATCCACTTGTGGAACCACCGCCACCCGAAAATCCGCCACCAAAACTACCGCCACCAGAGAATCCTCCGCCGCCACCACTGCCAAAGCCACCACGACCACTGCTCAAAATACTTCCAGCAACTGCACCGGCAATTAAAGCGCCTGAATCGTCGCGACGCAAACGTGGAATGGTATCATTGTGATTTTCTTCGTAACCACAAAATTTACAATGATAGGTTGTTCGCTCAGTACCCGCACTAACGTAAGTTGGGGCTACAATTGTTCGTTTGTCTTTTAAAATAAATGCTTTCGTTCCACATTTCGGACAATCGCTGTAAATACTTGGTTTGTCAAGTGTGTAAATAGTTTCGTTTTTGCACGAATCGCACACAAATACATCGTAATCAACTGCATGTAGCTGTTCTTCAAACTGTTGTGCTAATTTTAAATGTGCATCTTCTTGTTTTTCACTCAAAATGTGCATCGTGCCATCGCATTCGCTACATTTTATTGGTTCGCGACGCACTTTTCGCATCATGAGCTTACCATAAATATTTGCCGGAATGGTAGTTAGCGGAACTGGTAACAATAAAATTAAAAGATACAATGGAAATTTTAATAAAAATATTGCAGCCAGACCAATAACCGGTAAAACAAGTCCTACAACCATAAATGCAGCTGCTTTTTCGGACTTAATAGCTTTATAACGCTGAATGTTAGTAGAAAGTTGAGTGTTTTTACGCGCTTTTGCAACAATACTTCCTACCCAAACAAACGAAAGTAAAGCTAGAATAATGTAAACCCCTATTGCCAACGGTAAAATTTCGTCCCATGGAATTGTAACCTTTTTTTCTACAAAAGTTTCGCCTTTTACTAACGAAACAATTCGCTCCACGCCCGCAAGCATCCCACCATCATAATCGCCAGTTTTAAAATATGGAATCATATTTTGTGTCTGAATACGCTTTGTGATAGCGTCAGGAAGTACTCCTTCGAGTCCGTAACCTGTTTCGAACGTTACATTACGCTGATCCATTACAAAAAGCACCAATAAACCATTACTATTTTCGGCAGTGCCCACGCCCCACTTTTTAAACAATGCAGTAGCAAATGGCTTAATTTCCTCATAACCAATAGAATTTACTGCTACCACTGTTACTTCCGATTTATTGGTCGCTTGTAATTCGCCCAATTTTTGGTTGATTGCTTGAACAGTTTCTTCTTTCAAAATTCCATCCGGATTACTTACAAAAGCGGCTGCATTTGTAGTTTTAGGATTTGGAATATTGTCAATTGTATATTCAGCCGAAAATAATGTTGCCGAAAATAAGATAAAAGCACTGATGATGAGTGATTTCATGTTTTTTTTAATTTTGAGCATCCAATAATTCTACACTGTAATAAAGCATCGAATAAGCAGGCACAGAGCCACTTGCAGTAGATCCGTAACCCAAATCGTAAGAGAAAAACATATCCATTACGCCACCAACTTTCAACAATGGAATTGCTTCTTGCCAAGCCTTAATGGTACCGCTTCCGTAGCTCGACGATACTAATGTTCCATAAAAAGTGCCCGAATCAATAACTTTTCCTGTTATTAGCTTAACAGTATATTTTACAGTAACATACGATTCTATATTGGCTTGTTTCATATTACCCGGATAGCTAATTTTATAATACAAACCCGATTCTGTTTTTGTAAAATCAGTTTTGGCTGCTTCAGCAGTGTATGCGTTGTCGTTTAGTATTTTCCAATCGGCATAATTATCTACTTTGCAGGCGCTGAAAGCGAGAGCAATTGTTAAAAAGAGAAAGGAGAATTTTGTAAGTTGCTTCATATCTTATTTTATGTTTTTACGGTATTGTTCTGAAAATGATTTTGTTGCAAATTTTGGCATTGCTCGTTTTGGTCCCCAACCTATGTAATTGAAAGGCGAAGTTACGATGTTTTTTACAAATCCGGATGCTAGGTCGAAACCAGCTCGTTTTGAGCTAATTAATTTAAAACCCTGCATGGCAATTTTTTCATAATTGGGACGTAAATTTTGCTCCACCGCTTTTCGTCGGTTACTAAGCAAAATGTCGGTCAATGGAATTTTAACCGGACAAACTTCTACACACTTTCCACAGAGTGTAGATGCAAAACTCAAGTGCGAAAAGTCTTTAAAACCTCGTAAAAATGGAGTGAGCACCGAACCAATAGGTCCACTGTAAGTAGTATCGTAGGTGTAGCCGCCAATGGTTTTGTATACCGGACAGCCATTGAGGCATGCTCCACAACGAATGCAGGCCAATGATTCGTAGGCTTCGTCGTCGGCAAAAACTTCTGTTCGTTTATTGTCCAACAAAATAATATACATTTTTTCAGGTCCATCCACTTCGTTTGCTTTTCGAGGTCCAGTAAAAATGGTATTGTAAGCTGTAATTTGTTGCCCTGTGCCATGAGCCGAAAGTAGCGGATAAAATAATCCCAATTGATTCATTTTGGGTAAAATTTTTTCGATACCAGCAATTACGATATGAACTTTAGGAAAAGCAGTAGTCATCAGTCCATTACCTTCATTTTCGGTAACTGAAATTCCGCCTATATCAGCAATTAAAAAGTTTGCACCCGTTACTCCAATTTCGGCTTCGGTGTATTTCTTTCGTAAAACCTGTCGAACATATTCAGTCATTTCTTGCGGCGTGCTATCTATTGGTGTATCAAACTTTTCGTTAAAAAGCTTGGCAATATCCCCTTTCGATTTGTGCATGGCCGGCGTAACAATATGGTAGGGCTTTTCGCCTGCCACTTGTACAATAAATTCGCCCAAATCCGTTTCAACCGATTCGCAACCAATACTTTCGGCAAGGTGATTCAACTCAATTTCTTCGGTTGTCATCGATTTGCTTTTAACAAGTAATCGACCTTTATTTTCGTTAATAATATTTTTTATAAATCCGTTTGCTTCGTCGGCATCCGCAGCCCATAGTACTTCTGCACCATTTGTAACGCAATTTTTTTCAAATTCAATTAGGTATTTTTCCCAATTTGCCAACACATCGCGTTTTATAGCAGCCGCATTTCGCTTTGCCAACTCCACATCTTGATAGCGTGCCATGCCTCGTTCAACAGCCGTATCGTAACGAGCGATATTGAATTGAATTGTATTTCGATGTTTTAAATCGAAAGCAATTTCTTTGGACGCTTTTGAGAATTGTTGACTTGTTGACATTAATACTTAAATGTTATTTGTACTTCGTGCGTTATTTGTACTTCGTACGTTATTTATTGTTATTAAATGGTTATTTGTGGTTATTGGTTGTTGATTCTGTTTTTATTTTTTTAAATCAAAATTAAAACTACCAACTCTATTACCATCGCAAAAAAATTCGGCACGATAGGTACCCGCCTGCAATACCTCTTCTACTTTCCAATACATTACATCTTTGATAGATTCGCCTGTGTATTCGAAATCTTTTTTTAGCGAATAATTAATGTTTTTATTTTCGAAAGCAAAAACATTTCCCGAATTTTTAATCATTACTTCGTCATCGGGTCGAGTTAAGCGCAAATAAATTGTTTTTTCGCCAGGCTGAGCTGTAATATTCTTATTTACAGTGTAATTAAATTGTAGATTTGCTGTTTGTGTAAACCAGCTTGTTTTTTTATTACGGCTATTTAATGGACTAAAACTAAAACCAGTAACATCTAATTTTGCGGCACGTGTAACTACTTCATTCAACGATTCTTTTTCTTTGGAAAGTTGATTTACCGTTTCGGAAGCCTCGTTATAACGTCGTTTTACGTCTGTATTTTCTGTTTTAAGTACTTTGTTTTCAGCATTTAATGCGTCAATTTGATTTACATAATGCACTAACAATTTGCGAACTGAAGCCAATTCCTTTTTTAAATCAGAAATTTTACGCGCGTTTGTCGATTTTGTTACACGTAATTCTTCTAACAGTTGGTGCATTTTAACTTTCTGATCATCTAACAATTTGAACAGCGAATCGTTTTTGATATTCGAGGTGTATCCATCAAATTCCGAAGCCATATCCTGAAATTCGCGTTCCACTTGTTGCTTTTCGAAATTCATCATTTCAACCACTTCGGCAATTTCAGCTTCTTTTTCTTTGGTACGGTTTATCAAGAAAAAAACCGCAATCAGGAGTGCCAAAATGATGGCAGATAGCACTGAAAGAATAATTACATTGTTTTTTTTCATTTTAAAAAAATAGTTTAATTCTTTAATTTTGTCTGTTAAAGTAAAGAAATCACTTTTTCGAGTTTTATACCCCGAGAGCCTTTAATTAGAATATAACTGTCGACAATATTCTGTTTTTCAATGTATTGTATCAAATCGTCGACTGCCGAAAAACAACTAAAATCGTTAATTGTTTGCGCAAAAATTTTGCCAACAAGTAGCACGTTTTTCAATTGATAACTTTCGAGTAAATCTACAATTGCTTGATGTTCAAAATCAGCCTGCTCCCCAAGTTCGAGCATATCGCCGAGAATCAGCATTTTGTTTTCGACTTGCATAAGTCCAAAGTTGATAACTGCAGCGCGCATACTTGTAGGGTTGGCGTTGTACGCATCTACCACTAATTTATTGCGCTCGGTAACTGTTAATTGCGAACGGTTGTTTTGCGGTAAATATTGCTCCAATCCTTTTTTAATGTCAGCATCGTTTATTCCAAAATAATGACCAATAGTAACTGCTGCCAATATATTTTCGGCATTGTAAGTGCCAATTAATTTTGTATCAACCACAAAACAACTGTTTGCTTTTGTACAACATTGCATTTTCAAAAATGGGGAGCACGAAAGAACTGCACCAGCAACCAACTCTTTTTTACATTCAGCTATCAATTTGTATTTCACCAACCTCTCATCGTTCGTAAAACCTGATTTAAGCGCCATTTCACGTAAATGTTCGTTTCCGCTATTTATAAAAATCGATTTTGCGTTATCGTGTATATTAACATAAAGCTCCGATTTTGTTTTTTTTACACCTTCAAAAGAGCCAAAACCATCTAAGTGCGCTTTTCCAACATTGGTAATAATGCCATAATCGGGACAAGCAATTTCGGCTAAAGCTTTAATTTCGCCAATATGATTTGCACCCATTTCTACTACGGCTATTTCGTGCTCGGGACGTAATTTGAGCAAAGTTAGCGGAACACCAATATGATTATTTAGGTTTCCTTGAGTAAATAAGATGTTGAATTTTTGACCTAAAACAGCTGCAATCAATTCTTTAGAAGTCGTTTTACCATTGGTTCCTGTAATTCCCAAAACGGTAGTCGCTAATTGCTTGCGATGGTAGTGAGCAAGTTGTTGTAAGGCTATAAGCACATCGGCAACTACTATAAAACGTTGATCAAGTGCATATTCTGATTCGTCGATAATTGTGTATGCAGCTCCATTTTCGAGTGCCGAAAGAGCATAAGCGTTAGCATTAAAATTATCGCCCTTGAGTGCAAAAAATAGACAACCAGAAGGG
This sequence comes from Paludibacter sp., assembly GCA_020049335.1. Lineage (GTDB taxonomy): Bacteria > Bacteroidota > Bacteroidia > Bacteroidales > Paludibacteraceae > Paludibacter. Next base: position 8,993 of record JAIFKX010000229.1, read on the forward strand.
CAATTACGACTATCGGTTGAAATTACTGAATGTTGTTGAAAAATCGTATAAATTTCGGGGATTGACATATTTAGCACGAAATGATTTGAAAATTAAAAATCAAAAAATCAAAACTGATAAATGAGTGAAACAAACCAACCATCTTGCTGTAAGCGCATTTGTTTGCTGGTATCTATTTTATTAATACTATTAATACCAAAATCGTAACCACCCTTGAGTTTGTAATTCTTAAATTGAACGCCACCACCAACTGAAATTTGTAAATTGATACGTTGAATCATATTTTTAGCATACAAGTCATTGTTAGCATAACTATCAGATTCTAAGCGTACAAACGATTTCATGTTTTCGGGTAATATGGAGTTCATATACGCTTTTGTGACATCGGTAATAACTGCTGTTACCTTTTGAGGTTGTGCTAATCCAACAGAGATATTGGGTCCGGCGTAGGCGAAAAATTTAAAATTTTTCGAAACCGGAAGTGAGTATTGAACATGGATAGGTATGTCGATTGAATGATTGTACGTTTTGTAATTTACAGAGTCCAAAGGTGAGTAATACTGCGATTTATCGGAATAAACCAATGAGTATAGTGCTCCTGAGAGCAAGCTAAAGTTGTTTTTCAATTCAAATTCTACACTTCCACCCAATCGAGCTCCATTGAAATAAGTAGTGCTAAACTGCGCTCCAGAGCGTTTGGGTTGAACGAAACCAGCTTCTATTCCGTATTTTTGAGCTGATACATTTGAAAAAAATAAGGTGAAAGCGAATAGGAAAGTTAGCTTAGACAATTGCTTCATTTGAAATGACATTATATTCGATTTAATTTGCTGTTATTTAGATTGTTACAGGTTGTAAAATCCTTTTTAAATTATCCTACAAAGATACATTAAAAAATTGACTTTTTATTCTTCAAATAATACTCTTTGCTTATAAATAACGCTTTTTCACTCAATATATTTTAAAATTGGAAATATGATACGCGCATTTCAATCATTCATAATTTTGATTAACTTTGCATTCGTTTGAAAAATTGAGATTTATTTCACTAATATTCTGATAACAAGTAATATGATAGTTTGTATAGCCGAAAAGCCAAGTGTAGCGCGCGATATTGCCGAAATTTTGGGTGCCAAAAACCGAAAAGATGGTTATTTGGAAGGAAATGGCTATCAGGTTACATGGACTTTTGGTCATTTGTGTGGTTTGCTTGAGCCGCACGAATATGCGCCCGAATGGAAAGGATGGGCACTTAGTCATTTGCCAATGATTCCACAACGGTTTGGTATTAAAGTGATGAATGACAGTGGTATACAAAAGCAATTTAAGGTAATTGAACAATTATTTGCTACTGCCGATGAGGTGATAAACTGTGGTGATGCTGGCCAAGAAGGCGAACTTATTCAACGCTGGGTAATGCAAAAAGCGTTGTGTAAATGTCCCGTTAAAAGGCTTTGGATTTCGTCGCTCACCGAAGAATCTATCCGCGAAGGATTTAAAAAATTAAAAGACCAATCGCATTATCAACATTTATACGAAGCAGGTCTTTCGCGCGCTATTGGCGATTGGTTGTTGGGCATGAACGCCACGCGACTTTACACATTAAAGTATGGAAAAAATCGCCAAGTTTTATCTATTGGTCGCGTGCAAACTCCTTCGTTGGCGCTGATTGTAAACCGTCAACTCGAAATAGAGAATTTTAAACCCGAAGCCTATTGGGAATTGAAAACTGTATATCGTGAAACTTTATTTTCGGCTTCGAAAGGAAGATTTTCGAGTGTAGAAGAAGGTACTCGCTTTTTGGAAACTGTAAAAGGTTCTGATTTTTTTGTTACAGATATTACTACCAAAAAAGGAACAGAATCCGCTCCTAAATTATTCGATTTAACATCGTTGCAGGTGGAATGTAATAAAAAATTCGGTTTTTCGGCGGACGAAACACTCAAGCTAATTCAAATCCTTTACGAGAAAAAAGTTACCACTTATCCGCGTGTCGATACTACTTTTTTGAGCGACGATATGTACCCCAAAATTCCAGCTATTCTGAAAGGTATTAAGGATTATGAACTACTTACGACTCCACTTTTGGCAACCAAAATTCCCAAAACAAAAAAGGTATTCGACAATGCAAAAGTAACTGATCACCATGCCATTATCCCCACAGGCATTCATCCTACGGCGCTTAACGAGAATGAAAGGCGCGTGTTCGATTTGGTTGCTCGGCGATTTATTGCCAATTTTTATCCCGAATGTAAAATAGCTACTACAACTGTTTTGGGCGAAGTAGATAAAGTGGAATTTAAGGTAAATGGCAAGCAAATTTTAGATCCAGGCTGGCGAGTAGTTTTCGACAAAACCAAAGCCGACACCGACGAAAAGGATGGTGAAGAGGACGAAAAGACATTACCTATTTTTACGCAGGGCGAAAGTGGGCCACATGAACCCACTTTAGCCGAAAAATGGACTTCGCCTCCCAAACCATTTACCGAAGCAACTCTATTGAGAGCAATGGAAACGGCTGGTAAATTGGTTGACGACGACGAATTGCGCGATGCTATGAAAGACAATGGCATTGGTCGCCCTTCCACAAGAGCTGCCATTATCGAAACACTTTTTAAGCGCGATTACATTCGCAAAGAGCGTAAAAACCTCATTGCGACTAATACAGGAGTTGATTTAATTCAAACGATAAGCGAAGAATTACTTAAATCGGCAGAGCTTACAGGGCGTTGGGAAAAGAAACTGCGCATGGTGGAACGCGGAGAATACGAGGCCAAAGAGTTTTTGGAAGAACTAAAAGAAATGGTGCGGCAAGTAGTTTTTAATGTGAAAAGCGAAAACCGACAAACAGTAGCTCCAAAAGTGCTGGCAATTGATCCAATAATTGGAACCACCTGCCCCGAATGTGGTAAAGGAAAATTGCTAAAAGGCAATGCTGCCTACGGTTGCAGTCGCTGGAAAGAAGGTTGTAGCTACCGAAAACCGTTTTAATCTTGTAGAGACGTCGCATGCGGCGTCTCACATCTATAAATACAAAAAGGCAACCCAATTAGGATTGCCTTTTTTAGTTCGCCTTTTCAATTATTTTTTTGATTTGAACCGCTCGTTGAGCAATTTAGTAATTTCTAAAGTAATATCGTAACCTTTGTCGGCAAATAAAATATTATCGCTTGAGGTATTACTAAAAATCATTTCGTATTTTTTGTCCTTGTTATATTCTTTCAAAAAAGCATTTATTGTGTCGCGGAGTTGCTCGCTCATTTTTTGTTGAACTTGCATTAATTGTTGACTTAGTTTGCCATCAAGTTCCTGCAATTCCTGCTGACGACGAACCAAGCGGGCTTGTTCTTGTTCGGCACGTTCGCGACTTAAAAATGCGTTTGCTTCTAATTTTTTCTGAAACTCAGCCATTTCTACTTGCAACTGACGAGCTTTTGTATTGATGTTTAAGCGCGAATCTTCTTGTTTACGAATGAGCGATTCGTTCGATTCTTTCGCAAATTGGTAATTCGACAAAAGCGAATCAACATTAACGTAAGCTACTGGAAGTTTTCCAGCTTTAATTTGTTCTTTTGTGAAAGTAACACCATTTGCACTTGTGTTATTCCCTTTTGTAAATATAATGATAAACAAGGCAATAACTGCAATAGCTAAAACGCCATTAAAAATGAGAGAGAGGTTCTTCATGCTGCTTTTGTAAAATTAAAATTTTGTAATTTCGTTGTATACTTCGTTATTTGTCATTCGTTTTGGCTGTGGCGCTTGTGCGTCGCGGTCTTGCGTGGTAGCGCAATGAACACCTTGTTCTTTTAAACCTTTATTTCCACCAATGTGAATGTTGGGAAACTCTCCATTTTTGATGAAAAAAATTTTAAATCCAAGAATTAATATTCCTATAATCAATAAGATAGCTGATACTATAAACGCTTGTAACATCTGTTGTATGTGTTAAATGAGTTGCAAAGATAATTTTTTTAAAAGATTAAACCCCTCGAAACGACTAATTTTTAGTAATTTGAATGTTTGCTGTTTGTTTTTAACTGAATTTAAGAAGACCTCTTGTAATTAATAAAATATGAACCTTTCCCTAACCCTCTCCACCTCACCCCCAGCCCCTCTCCTTTAGGAGAGGGGGGCAAGAGAGGGAACAAGAATGAGCGGACTGCGATTAGCAGAAATATACGACATTATTCTGCTCCCATAATTTATTTTCGGAATAAAACACGGAATGCTTCTTCCACTTTTTTTACACGAACAATCTCAATGTTTAGTTTGCTTATATTCAGTGCTTTAATGTTGAAGTCGGGGATAATCATTTTTGTAAAACCAAGCTTTTCGGCTTCGAGTATTCGTTGTTCAATGCGGTTTATAGGGCGAATTTCGCCCGAAAGACCCACTTCGCCTGCAATGCAAACTTGCTTTTCGATAGAGATATCCACATTCGACGACAATATAGCCGAAATGACAGCTAAATCGATAGCTGGATCGTTGATTTTCAGTCCGCCAGCAATATTCAGAAAAACATCTTTTTGTGCAATTTTAAAACCAGCCCGTTTTTCGAGCACTGCCAAAAGCATATTTAGGCGGCGAAGGTCGAAACCTGTACACGACCGTTGCGGTGTGCCATAAGCTGCAGAACTAACAAGCGCCTGTGTTTCAATCAAAAAAGGTCGAACTCCTTCGATAGCCGAAGCAATGGCAACACCACTCAAACCTTCGTGATTTTGCGAAAGTAAAAGTTCTGAAGGGTTACTCACTTCGCGCAGTCCATTTTGTTGCATTTCAAAAATTCCCAACTCCGATGTACTTCCAAAACGGTTTTTTATGCTTCGCAAAATGCGATACATGTAATGTTGGTCCCCCTCGAATTGCAAAACAGTATCCACAATGTGTTCCAACACTTTTGGTCCTGCAATGCTTCCTTCTTTATTTATATGGCCAATTAATAAAACAGGAGTTCCACTTGTTTTACAAAACTTGAGTAAGTGAGCCGCACATTCGCGTACCTGCGAAACAGAACCTGGCGACGATTCAATCATTTCTGTCGACACCGTTTGAATGGAATCGACAATTACTAAATCGGGTTGGATATTTTGAATATGCACAAAAATTTGTTCCAACGAAGTTTCGCTTACAATATAGCAGTCGGGATTATCATATTTAAGTCGCTGTGCACGCAATTTTAATTGTTTTACACTTTCTTCGCCCGAAATATAAAGCGTCCGTTTTCCTTTAAGATTTAAAACAACTTGCAGTACCAATGTTGATTTGCCAATACCCGGTTCACCACCAATAAGCACCAACGAACCAGGCACAAGGCCACCACCAAGAACGCGATTCAATTCATTGCTCGAAGTGTCGATGCGGCTCTCTTCCGAAGTTTCTACCTCATCCAAGCGCACCGGTTTTTGCTTTGTAATTTCTAGACCGCCTAAATTAATTTTGGGCGAATTGTCTTTGCTCACAATCTCTTCCACATACGAGTTCCACTCGCCACACGAAGGGCATTTGCCTATCCATTTTGGCGATTCGGCGCCACAGTTTTGGCAAATATATACTGATTTTGTTTTGGCCATGTTTTTTTTTAGTTTGTTTCTAGCACCAGCTCTTCGCAGCTTACCATTTCCCAACCGCAGTAAATTACGCGTAGAAGGTGGAGGGTAGTTTTTCCTTTGGCCGCTTGTATTTTGGAGTCAACAGCATAACGTTGTAATTGTTCGTTCGCATCAGCTGTAAGTTTTTGAACCAGTACCGAAGTCGGATTTTTTACTTCTGCTTCTTGCGAACGCGGCACATATTTGAGTTCTACAATGTAGCAATGCTTCATGTTGGGTCGCAAAATAAAGTTAGGCTGGAGCCACAAATCTACAAATCCTTTGCCCATTTCAGCTTCGGAATGTACTATAAAATAGTTGGCACTATTTAGATACACTAAGTGAAACATCTGAACTGTTTTTTCGCCATCGATAAAGTCTCGAACCGAAGTTTGTTTGTAGATTTGCTCCGAAAAGTAATTGAAAAAAGGAAGCCAATCACCATCATAAGCCATTTTTTCAGCCATCTCAGATAGGGACATATTTTCTAAATTGAAAATATTTGCTTCGCTAAAACCTTCAACCAAATATGAAAATAACACCGCTCGTATTGTTAAATTGGGGACGCTTAATACGAGATTATCATTTTCAATTCTATCAATTGTGAGAATACCAAAATAGTAAAGCAGTGATACAAAATTATCTCTTGCAATAAGCTTTTCGGCTGGAAATGAAGATACTATATTGGTACGAATTTCGCCCTCTTCAGCTATTTTTTTGATAGTAGAAAAGTTTCCATTTACTTTTTTATCTAAAATTATTAAATGGCGAAGTTTGCTATAATCAATTTTTACATTATTATCGATCAAATCTTTTGTTACTGAGCCATGAGCTAGATAATTGTCCATAAAGTATAATACCATATCAGAATTAAACATTTTTTGTGACGTTTTATTTCCTGAAAAACAATAATTATTATACCATTCGCGCATTATTACAAGTAAATTTTCGATAGGTTCGTGTACCATTCCTTCACTTTTGTAATAGTTTAGCATGGTAATCACTTCCGGTTCAGTAAAACCAATTATCGAATTGAAAAGCGCATCGGTGGTTATATTTTTGGCAACATTAAAGCCACTCGTTACGTCATCGAGCGTTACGGGAGATACACCTGTAATGAAAATCTTTTTTAGGGAAGCATTTTGGTCGGTAGTGGCGAGTTTTAATTTGTTAAAAAACATTCGAAAAAATCCATTACCATGCGTAATATCAGCATATTTCAGATTGCCATGCTGGCTCAATATTGTGTTTGTGAAATTATCATATTCGTCGATAAATAAGTAGATTGATAAGCCTTTTTCTTTACATCTATTGGTAATATATTCAATTTTCGATTCCACTAAATCGTCTTTAGGATAATTTGCCATGTATTCTTCACCTAAAAGCGAACGATAGGCCGTATTGAAACTGTCAAATGATTTGCTACAATGTTTCTCAAAAGACAATTGCACAGCGTTTAAATCTGGATTTACAGCCGAAAAATTGAAACTAAGTAATAGATAACTATTTCGTTCGTATGTAGGGTGTTGTCCAATATAGGTTTGCCCAAAAAGCAAATCAAATTTGCTTGTATTGTTAATGTCGTAGTAAGATTTCATAAGATTAATCCACAGCGATTTACCAAACCTTCGTGGTCGAATTAAAAAAAGAAAACGAGATGCTGACTCAACTGTTTCAATAAACTGTGTTTTGTCAACATAATAAAAATTGCTTTTCATTATTTCGGCATAATCGCTTATGCCATAAGGAATTTTCTTTGCCATGGTTTGTAGTTTTTATTTTTGAAAACTTACTTTATGCAAAGATACAAATATTTTTGATGAAAGTAAATTTGATAAAAAAAAGTCAGAATGATATTTTATCATTCTGACTTTGAGTAATTAAACCCCTATCAATACTTATTATAAAACTGCCTTATATACGAATAAGCCTGCGTATAAATTGGTTTTGTGAATTCGACAAACAGCGTTTGCTGACTTGGAGGTATTTCGGGCGTGCGATCGCATTGTTTCTTTTGCTCAGTAGTGAGAGCACGTTCATCACCGTTGAAAGTGCTCCACGAAGTATACCATATATATTCGCCACTAAAGTTACGTTGCTCGATAAGCTGGTTTTTCTCGTCGAAAATGCGAACACTCAACAATCCTCCTGATTTTATTTCCCTGCGGAAAGTATTCAATTTGGCAGTTACTGTATTGTAAACATCTACTTTTTTACCTTCGATAGTAGCAGTTCCTACTTTAACACTATCGCGTTTTACATCTACTGTCTTTTTCGAATCGTATACATTTCCAATCGAAAAGTCTTCGAAATTAAGCACTAAATATTGATGTGGACGAATTTCGGAACCGCTTCCAATGCGATCGTAATTGTAAAACTGTATCATGCGTTTTTCCAAATTTTTGCTAAGCTCCGAAAGTAAATTGGTACTGAAAAAATCGGCCGAATACTGATATTTTAGACCCGTAATTGGCTTTTCGAACATCACGCGCAATGTGCCCTGAAATCGTGCTGTATCTATTAATTTCAACACGTCCTGATAGCCATATACATAATTATTAGCTCGTTGAAATAGTTGATAAGCCGATCGTGCTTCGAACAAAGTACCTGCATCTAAGGCTTTCAAACCCATTTCGTATACTTGCAAAGCAGCTTTTTGTCGTGCTTCCGCTAATTCCTGTGGAAATTCGGTTGGCTTGGGAATAATTTTGTTGGCGGCCGGACAATGATAAATGTTGTATGCCAATTGATTAACGCGTTCGTATTGAAGCACTATGCGCTCGTAATTATTTGGCGAGTTTTCCAACTTGGCGTACTCAATTTCGCGCTGTGCATCTTGCAATGCTAACGGATAGGTTTTTGTAAGTACATATTCGGCTTTATCACTTCCTGGCGACGATTTAAGCTTTTCAACAGCATCGATAGCTGCTTTATAGTAATCACCTTTTTTGTAGGCATTATAGCCTGATGAACAAGATGTTGCTACCAAAATAATGGTAATGGCAATAAGTAGTTGTTGTTTCATAACTTTAATTTTTTAGATGTTAGAACAAAGAACATAGAACAAAGAACATAGAACCAAAGAACGTGCGAAGCACAAATAACGGCAAAGCCCAATAACGCACGAAGTGCAAATAACGGCAAAGCCTATCTTACATTCGTTCCGGTACTTCAATTCCTAATAAACGCATTCCGGCGCTTATTGTTTTTGCTATCGAAGCCGAAAGTTGCAAACGGAATTTTTTAATTTCCTCATTTTCTTCTTTTAATATCGAAAAATCATGGTAAAACTGATTAAATTCTTTTACCAGTTCGTATTCGTAGTTGGCAATGAGCGCCGGACTAAACTCTTCGCCAGCCATTTTTACTACTGTTGGAAATTCGGATAATAATTGAATTAAATAACTTTCCTTTTCGGATATCGAAAGCGAACTTTCAATTTTTGTACCAAAGTTAATATCTTGTTCAACGGCTTTGCGCAAAACTGATTTTATTCGGGCGTGCGTGTATTGTATAAAAGGGCCTGTATTCCCATTAAAATCAATCGATTCAGC
>JAIFKX010000214.1 GCA_020049335.1 Paludibacter sp.
GAGCTTGAGCAGCACGAGCCATAACTTCGCCAACGGCTGGAGTTCCAGTCATTGTTAATGATCCCCATGTGTTTGGCTTGTCCCACGATGCAGCTGCTGGATACAATGCCCATGCTTTACCACCGTTAGCATCCAATACGTTTTTGTTCACAACATCAATATTGAAACCAATAGTTCCACCATTCGAGAAGTCAATTTTGGTATCACTTTTACGTTGTAACGAGTCCAATGGCATCGATACTTCTACTAACCATCCGCCTGTTACTTCTTTGGTTTTGTATTTCATACCAGGCAACAACAAGCTGTTAGTCCAAGGGAATGTTCCACCTTCGTTACAAGTTGAACACGAAGAGGTAATGACAGAATCACGTACGAAACGAATTTGCATGTCATTTTTTTTGTCATAACCCGTAGTTCCTTTTGAGTTATCCATGTCAAGGTACACTTCTACTTCGTCCAAATCCCAGAAAAATCCTTTGTTCACTTTGGCTGAATCCTGAACTTCTACCAATAGGTATAAATTCTTTTTGTCCCAGCTAGCTTTGTAAGAAGGAACAAAATTAGCATTAGTACCTCCGGTAATAGTCATTGGTACAGATGTAATCGTACTCCAATCGGCAGTATTGCCGTCGATAGTAATAGGAACTTGTGTTGCTGGAGCATTCACATTTTCCCCAATTGTTGGTATAGCAAATAGCATTGCTAACCCCCAGAAAAAGTTTCTTTTTTTCATTTTAAATAATAATAGATTGATTAATAAAAATATTAATTTCCAGAATTTTAATCGTTTCAATATTAAAACGATTCAGCAATGCCTCTGGTCGCACTATAGATGGTTACATATTTTGTAGATTTTTTTTTCAAATAAAAATTATGAATATCAATATTATTAGCGAAATAATTACGGCGAATGCCATTTCTGATTTGCTGGGTTTATTTTTACTATAAAAAGATTCATCCATAATATTCGATTTTTTTTCACAAAAATAGGCTATGAATTACATGAGCATTTGCACATAGAGTGAATTTTTTGTTACAATAAGTGCAATAAAAAACAAAACCATTGACGTTTTACCGCCAATGGTTCATTTATAGTCAAAATTAAAAAATGCTTAAATTAGGAATTCAAATGAGACTGAATAAACTCGGTAGGTGACATTGAAAATTGCTCTTTGAAAGCACGATTAAACTGTGTTCTGTTTTGGAAACCAACTCTATATGAAATTTCCGAAATAGTAAATTCTTTGCGCAGCAAAAGCTGTGCAGCATGTCGTAAACGAATCGATTTTATAAACTCGCTCACAGATTGTCCTGTTAAAACCTTTATTTTTTTGTAAATTCCAGTTTTCGACATATTCATACCCAAAATAAATTCCGGAATTGCAAAATCTAAATTATCTAAATTTGACTCCACTAACTCCAAAGCTTTTTTTAATAGCTTTTCATCAGAAACATTCGTCACAAAATCAGCCGGATTTACAAAAACGCTACGTTGGAATTTCTGCTGAAGCTGCTTTCTAACTTCAATCAAGTTTTTTACACGTGCCAAAAGCAAGTCTGCATTAAATGGCTTGGTTATATAATCATCGGCACCATGCTCAAACCCTTTAAGCTGACTACTTATTGATGATAATGCTGTGAGTAAAATAATGGGGATGTGGCTGGTACGTTCGTCTTCTTTTAGAATTGAACACAGCTCATTCCCATCCATTTGGGGCATCATAATATCGCTAACTATAATATCTGGCAGCAGATTAAATGCAAACTCAACTCCAATTTTACCATTTTCAGCCTCTGAAATTCTATAATTTTGATTTAAAATATCAGAAATATATTCTCGTAAATCGGGATTGTTCATCAAAAATATCTTCTTGGTCTTTGGCATACTTAGAATAATAAGTTTCATCAATTGGCTCAGTTTCGTATTTATATTCAGTATCTTCTATTGGTTCGATTATACTTGGATTAGCTTCAGTTGCTATCTTTTGTGAAAAAGGCAATTCAACTCGCATAATTGTACCTTCGCCCAAAACACTTTGAGCAGTAATTGTGCCTTTATGTAGTTGCACTAATTCGCGCGCTGATTGTCTACTTGAAAGAAATTTTCGAACACTTTAGTTAGGTTATGTTTTGCAATCCCAATGCCGTTATCGTGTACAGAAATAAAAATTTTTGTACTTTCAATTTCAATTTTCAGTATTACTTTGTCTTTTGTAAATTTGAATGCATTAGATAGTAAATTGTAAATTATCTTTTCCATTTTGTCTGCATCAAATTCAGTCTCGAAGCTTTCAGTATCTTTTTCGAATAGGTAAGAAATATTTTTTTGCTCAGCAATAGAAGAAAAAACATTGAATATATTATGTAAAAACAGAATTAAATCGCCGTATGAAGGTTCTAATTTCAATTTGCCTTCCTCCGATTTTTGCATATCGAGCAGTTGATTAATAAGCATTAATAGTCGCTGCGAGTTTCTTTCCATGAGCGAAAGTTGTTTCATCATCCTTTCGGTTTGAACAGGACCCTTTTGCACATCGTCCATCAATTTATTTAAAGGTCCCGAAATGAGTGTAAGTGGCGTGCGGAATTCATGCGAAATATTCGTAAAAAAACGAATTTTCATTTGATCTAATTCTAAAAGTGATTTTTCTTTGAAACGCAACAACGAATAGTGCCTAAAAACCAATAAAGCACCCAAAAGAAGCAAAAAATAAATTAGGTAAGCAATAGTTGTCCGCCAGAACGGAGGTAAAATTTCTATTTCGAGGGTAACACCATTCTCGTTCCATAGTCCATCGTTGTTGCTACCTTTTACAAACAATGTGTAATTGCCTGGATTTAAATTGGTGTAAGTAATGGTTCGTTTTTCGGGATTTAAGTAAACCCATTCTTGATCAAATCCGTCTAATTTATAAGCGTATTGGTTTTTTTTCGGCAATGTGTAATTCAACGCTGCCAATTCAAATTCCAAGACAGTTTGGTCATAATTTAATGTAATTTTCTTTGTCTCTGAAATATTTTTTTGTAGAATTGCATGTGAATTTTTAGGTTCAACTTTAACTTCCTGGTTGAAAACTGAAAATTTACTAATGATAATTGTTGGAATAATGTTATTCTTTTTTATTTCTAAGGGGTTAAAAATGTAAATGCCGCTATGAGTACCTCCAATATAGAATCTTCCATTCATATCTTTGAAAAAGCATTCATAATTCATATTAATACCATCCGTATTATCGTAATTCTTTACATCAAAAGTTTTAAGATTTAGAATAGAAAATGCAGAAGATGATAAAAACCAAACGTTTTTCGAATCGTCTTCACATATTTTATATATTAAATTACTCAAGTTCTTGTCCTTCAATTTGAATGGTTTAAATGTATTTGTTTTTTTATCGTAAACATTTAAACCATTTAAAGTAGAAACCCATAAAGTACCATTCGAATCTTCGAAAAGTGATACAATAAACGAGTTACTTAACGAGTTCTTGTTATTAGCACTACTTAAATATTTTGAAATTGATTTGGTTTTGTTATCGTATCTATTTAAACCAAAAAAAGTTCCAATCCATACATTTCCATCCCTATCTTCTAAAATTTCTATTATTTTATAATGACTTAAACCTCTTAAGTTTTCTTTTGTAAAATGAATAAACTTTCCATTTTTCAATAAATCTAAACTCTCTTGCGTAATTATCCATATATTGGAGTAACTATCCTGAAAAATCTTACGAATAGAATTGTGATAAATACTGTTTGTGTTTTTATCACTGTGCACCAAATTTCCAGTAATTTTGTTTTTTGTTGGATCATAAATACTTATTCCATTTTCGGTGGCTATCCAATAATCGCCTGTATTTAACTTGCAAATACATGATGTGAAGTCCGATGCTAAGCCATTTGATTTGTTTAAGACAGGACTAAAGCTGTTGTTTTTAGGATTAAAAAGATAGATGCCCTTGCCAAATGTATTAATCCATACATTTCTATTTCGGTCGATGATACCAGACTTTGCATAGTACTTTTCATTTTTTTTGTTGCCAATTTCAAAGTAAAACTTGGAGAATTTGTCGCGCTGTGGGTCATAATACGAAATGCCTGCAGCTGAACCAATCCATATTATTCCTGAATTATCTTTGTAAATATATTTTTGTTTAGCCGGCGTAATGGAGTGTGGATTGTTTGGGTCATGAATATATGTTGCGCTAATCAGACCTGTACTAACTTGTAGCTCAATAATGCTATGATCACTGGAAATCCATAATTTATCATTGCCGATATATGTAGTAAATGTTGGTTGATTTTTGTTTTTATTAAATGCGGTCAGAAAATCAAATTGTTTTGATTTAGTATTAAACTTGCAGAAGCTATTATCGATAGACGAAATCCATAAGTTTGAACTACCATCGTAAAATAACGATATTACCGTGTTGCTTGGAAAGTTATTATAGTAGGTTGCTGACTCTCTGTTTTTATCTAGTTTTACTAAACCGCCAAACCAAGTTCCTATCCATAGGTTATTTTCGCTATCTTCTACAGCGCTACTAATATTCTTTGAATTGAGGTAATCTAAAGCTTTTTTATCTTTTATAAGTTGAACAAATTTTCCCGTTTTGGTGTCAATTTGCTCAAAACTTCCATTGTAAAAAACCCACAAATACCCTTTATAATCAATTAAAAGTGTGTGTGCGAATCTTGCTTTTAGTGCGTCAGAATTTTTATTCTGGGATTTTAAACGGGTAAAAGTTTCAGTATCTCTATTATACTTACAAACTCCATCGTCGGTGCCAATCCAAATTTGACCATTGTTATCTTCCACGATACCAGAAATGCTATTTCCACCTAATGTTGCAGAATCACCCACTTCAGATTTATAAACTTTAAACCTATATCCATCATATTTATTCAATCCATTAAGCGTACCTACCCACAAAAAGCCCTTGGAGTCTTTGAATATAGTATTCACTTCATTGTTAGAAAGTCCATCTTTCATATCAAGATGAAAAAAATTGATCTTTTGGTCTTGAGCTATTAACGTGCAAATAGAAATGAAAATGGCTTTGAATAAAAAAAATCTACGCATAAGAAAACGGTATTAGTTTCAACGTTTTATTTTAGAGAAGGCAAATATATTCTTTATTTTTAATATTCTAATAGCTCAACCAGTATTTTAATAATTACAAAGCAAACAGGATTCAAGTATATACCCGAATCCTGTCAAACCTTAAATACGTTAACATGTTAACAATCTACTTTATAAACCTAATTGATCCTATTAATACACCTTGTGCCGATTTCACGTTTGCAAAATATATACCAGCAGTTAATGCTTCAACATTTAACACATTGGTATTTATTACTTGCATAATTTTTTTTCCAGCTACATCGAAAACTTCTAACTGTGAATTCTCAGATGTGTTTACTTTGAGAATATTATTAACAAAAGTATACGAGACGGTTTCTTTTACATTTTTCAATGAAGATGTTTCAGTTGCAACATTCAATACCAACGAACCTGCTCCATCCATACTACCCCATAATTCATTCACTTCCCCTTGGTTGAACCACGATTTACGATAACGCTTTGCGGCATTTCCTGCTCCTTCGTCGTTATCAGCAATACAAACATCAAAAGCTATAGTACCAGCTGGCACACTTTCTAAAGCAATAGCTCTATCAATGGAAATTTCCATAATATAACCTGTGGCTGTTTCAACATAACCGCGTGAAATTCCATTAGTTCCTAATGCATTAGATGCAGGCGGATAATTATTGCTTCCATTTTCACCCATTACGGTTACAGCATCTTGCGCTTTTAGAGCAAATTGACGGGCGTGAGCACCATTAGCACCTTTGGTTTTATCATAACCAGGTAAACCAAAGTAAACTTCTACTTTATCACCGGCCCAATGTGAATCAGGGTCTTGACCAATAATGTCATCATCCACTTTAATCAAAAAGTACAACATTTTGCCACTCTCTACCACTTTAAAAGTAGCATCTAAATCACCACTTCCATCAACTCCAAAGCCAATAGCTTCATCTTTGAAAATAAGATTTATGGGTTGTGCTGTAACTCCAGACCAAGCTGCATCGGTATCATCACCATCCATTGTGGGAGCAGTTCCCGTTAGTAAAGTTGCTGTAAGTGGACCTGGTTTGGCTGCAATAGCAACTTGCGACATGGCTATTATAGCCAAACTCACTAAAAAGTAAATTTTTTTCATAAAAAATTGAATTTAATAATTATTTAATAGTATTCAGTTTGCAAAATTCTAACACATTCATTTACGAGATTACATGTTTTTACTACATGGCATGTTTGTTTCGAAAATTACTTCGCAAAAGTACAGCAAATGACATATTCAGCATTACACAAATGGTTTATTTGTTGTTACATCAAGTGCAAAAATGAATTATTTGCTATCGCTGATTGAAAATTTTCGATGCTATTTAAAAATAAGCTTACACATTTGGCAATTGAATTATACTATATGTTGCGATTTATGTACCCGATTTATAAATATAAAAAAATGAAGTATATATTTTTGTAAATAGTTTTAAATACAAGAAAAACTCATAATTAAATGTCGATGAGCTATTTATAACTTAACTAATTTACAACGAAATACTGATATTGTTATCTGAAAATATAATTTAAAAATAAAACTATTTTCCAACCATGAAATTCAACAAACTCGCAGCAATTTTATTCGGAGCTTGTTTAACGCTCCAAATTTCCACAGCACAACTATCGGAAATTAAAATCACACAACCCCTCAAACAGCAAAGCCTTGATATGCCCTGGCGCAATTGCATTGCCGTAGGCCGTTCAGCCAATTTGCTCCGTGCCGATTGCTTAGAGCATTTAGCTGCCGCACAGCAAGTGATGGGTTATCGCTATTGTCGGTTTCATGCTATTTTCGACGACGACATGGCTGTGGTGGTTCGCAACGCCGACAGCACGCTCACTTTTCAGTGGCATCAGGTGGATAAAGTTTATGATGCATTGCTTAAAATGGGCATTCGCCCGTTTGTTGAAATAAACCCCATGCCAAAAGCATTGGCTTCGGGCACACAAACCATGTTTGGCTACGAAATGAATGTCACCCCACCAAAATCGCATGCCGAATGGGGTTCGTTCATGGAGGCATTTGCAACGCATTTAATTCAACGTTATGGCTTGAACGAAGTGCGCAAATGGTATTTCGAAGTGTGGAACGAGCCTAATCTGGGTGCTTTTTTTGGTGGCGATAAAGCCGATTATTTTAAATTGTATGCCACTAC
>JAIFKX010000299.1 GCA_020049335.1 Paludibacter sp.
ACAGGAGCCATTTCCGACAAAGCAGGCTGGTTCGAAACTGCCACCAAAGGCACGCTTTTTTTAGACGAAATTGGCGAAATGACACACAGCTTGCAAGTAAAATTGTTGCGTGTACTCGAAGATAGAACTTATACAAAAGTAGGTGCGCAGGCTTCCAATAAATTTGATATTCGAATTATTGCAGCTACCAACAAATCTATCGAGCTTATTTCAGGGGGCAAAGAGTTTCGCCTCGACTTATTCCATCGCGTAGGCACATTTATTATTTATCTACCGCCATTACGCGAACGAAAAGGCGATATTCCAGAATTAGTAAAGTATTTTGTGGATATGTTTGCTCGTAAAATGGCTAAAAATATCAATCACATTCAGCCACAAGTGTTCGAACTACTTCAAAATTACAACTTTCCGGGTAATATTCGCGAGTTACGCAATATTATCGAACGAGCAGTGATTCTTTGTTTCGACGATACTTTGCGTGTCGAAAGTTTTTCATTGATGAACACGTTTAGTTTTCAAGAAACATCAAATCCTTGTTTCGAAACCTTTAATTTAGAAGAAATTGAAAAACAAACGATTTTAAAAGCCTTGGAAGTTTCGAACAACAACAAATCGGAAGCTGCTCGTTTGCTAAATATTGAATGGAATGCGCTATATAGGCGAATGCAGAAATTTGGTATAAGTATTAAATAGACTAAATATTTATATTCGTTTTCGAAGAGTTGTCTTTGTATTAGAATAGATTTTAATTATATGTTTTTATTTAAATGTCAGATTATTAGATTATTATCTTTTTGGTATGTGTATTGCAAAATTCTTTGTATTAATTAATCAAAAAGAAATCAATTTTTTAAAAAAGTAATAATATGAAAGCAATGAATTTCAAAACAAGTCTGGTTTTATTTTCGATTTTTGGTGTTTTATTTAGTTCATGTATGAATTACGATAACATTAGCAAAGATCTGAATTACACAAATTTCGATTTCAAAACCACAAAACAAGTAAAAGTATCGATTTCGACCTTAAATTCTGCCAACCAAGCTATAGGTGGAGTTTCGTTGAAAATTTATACACAAAATCCATTAAAAGCAGATGGAACCCTTATTGAAAACAGCGACAATTTCTTGATTTTTAATGGTGTTAGTTTAGCGGATGGCTCGTTAGAATGCGAAATTGCTCCAGCAACTATTGTCGACAGTTTAAGTATATTGGTGAATCATATTGGTTTTCCATCATTATACCAAGTAAAAGTTATTTCCAATGATGTCAATGTTGTTATTGGTGGTGCCTCCAAGCAAGGTGCAAAGGTATCTACAGGTATGTCCAAAATTTCTTCGGTAGTGTTGCCCGAACCCGTAAATGTAGGCGGCTTTTATGTGTTGGGAAATTGGTCTACTGCAGGTGTACCTTCCTATTTAACAACAAACGATGTTATTTCGAACGAATTTTTAGACGATATAAACACCTCATTACCAGAACGAATTAAATTACCTGTTTCGCATCCCGAATACATCAGTTCAACCGACGAAGGTAGCATCGTTTTAATTGAAGACGCTGAAGTTTGGGTAACTTTTGTACATGAAGGAGCCGGATATTTGAACACGTTGGGTTATTACACACACCCAAATGATGTGCCTCCAGCAAAAGCAACAGACATTAGCGATGCAACTATCCTTTATCCAAATGTTTCCTTTTCCGGATCAGGTGGTGGTTTGGTATCGGGGAATAAAGTACAGCTCCTTTACTTAGATAAAAATACAAATAAATATACCACCATATTTCCTGCTGGCACTACGGTAGCTTGGTATCTTATTTCGAATGGATATTCGGGAAATAAAATTGGTACAGGGTATAATAAGTTTTATTCCGACAAGCGTTTTAATCCTGAAACTGCTGCCGACAAAAAGAAACACAATGTGATACTTAAAGATAATGCTCGCAAACTTTTGTTAATTGGTTTCGAAGATTTACATCGCGAAATGGGTTCCGACGAAGATTTTAATGACGCTATATTCTATTCGACTGTAACTCCTTACACAGCTGTTAAAACGGATAATATTAAAGCAATTGATACCCCAACCGATACCGATGGCGATGGAATAGGCGATACCTTAGATGAATATCCAACTGACAAAAATAAAGCTTTTAATAATTATTATCCTTCAAAAAATAATTTAGGAACGCTCGCTTTCGAAGATTTATGGCCTAACAAAGGTGATTACGATTTCAACGATTTGGTTATTGATTATAACTTTAATCAAGTTTCGAATGCTGATAATAAGATAGTTGAAGTAAATGCAGCATTAACGATTAGAGCAATAGGTGCTTCGTTGAGAAACGCATTTTTACTACAATTCAATACTACACCTGGAAATGTGAAAGCTGTAACTGGTCAAAATTTAACAAAAGATATATTCGTTTTGAATGCCAATGGTACCGAAAAAAATCAAACAAAAGCTGTTGTTCCAATTTTCGACGATTCGTTTAAAGCGCTTAATTTCACAGGTTCTATTGTGAATACAGTTATCGGCGGTGCTTATACTGCACCCAAAACAGTTAATGTAAAAGTAGAATTTACAACACCAATTGCATTGAGCGATTTTGGTACTGCTCCATACAATCCATTTATTATTATTGGAGGCGAGCGTGGCAAAGAAGTGCATTTACCTGCAAGCGCACCAACCGATTTGGTCGACAAATCTCTTTTTGGCACAGGCGACGATAACTCTGATTTGGCTACTCAAAAGTATTATATGTCCGATAAGTATTTACCTTGGGCAATCAATCTTCCAGCTCAATTTGCTTATCCAGCTGAAAAGCAAGATATTACTAAGTCATTTTTAATGTTTAATACTTGGGCTAATAGTAGAGGTTACAACTTTATGGATTGGTATATGGATAAAAATGGATACCGTGATGCTTCCAAATTATATGTGAAAAAATAAATAGAAAATATCTTTCTTTACTAAACCTAACAGGATTCATAATTCTGTTAGGTTTTAAACATAAAATTATGTACTTTTACAACTGAATTACACTTAATATTTAAAATAATACAATCATGAAAAAGAAAATTTTAATTGTAGATGACAAAACTGAGTTTCGCCGTTTAACAAAAACTATTTTGTCGGGCACTTATTTAGTCGAAAGTGCCGAAAATGGCGTTGAGGCTTTATCTTTATTGCAAAATGGCTATATGCCAGATTTGATTGTGAGCGATTTAATGATGCCTGTTCTTGGTGGTAGAGACCTTGTAGAACAACTTAAAGCATCGGGGGCTTTCAAGCATATTCCAGTGATTATTCTATCGAGTATCGACAAAACTGACGAAAAAATTAAACTTATAAGGTTGGGAGCCGACGATTATCTTGAAAAACCCTATAATCCAACTGAATTATTGGTGCGTATCGAAAAACTTTTGAAAGAATAGTAATTTATTATTTTTGCAAATAATTTCTCATTTTCGTTCAGTTTATGCATAAGTTTGTCAACCTCTAATGTTTAAATTTATGATTCAACACATTGCCTATCTTGGCACAAATGCCGATTTTGCATTATCTTTTCAAAAACCAAATTTTCATGTTTCAGTTTTTAGCAGTCCAAATGAAATATTGACTGATTTCACTGCTATTGATTTAATTATTTTTGAAGAAAACAAAAGCTATTCATTTGATTCGCTCCGCAAATTAAAAATCCTTTTAGCAAAAAGTAAAATTGTTTTTTTCGTTGTAAATAATATTGTGCCAACGTCCGAATACCTCAAAATTGGTGTGCACGACGCTTTTACATTTGATACAAAACCCGAAGTGCTCCTCAAAAGGTTCGAATTTGTAAAAGCCCACTACCACGATTTAGTGAGTGCCAAAAAGGATCAGGTTGCTCCGTTCAAACTACCATTGTGGAAACGAACTTTTGACATTATCTTTGCCGGTAGTGTTTTGTTGTTTCTATTCCCTATATTTTTAGTAATAATCATTGCTATTCGGTTAGAATCGAAAGGGAAATTTTATTATGCTGCTCCGCGTATAGGTACAGGTTATCAGGTGTTTGGCTTCCTCAAATTCAGAAGTATGTATGCTGATGCTGATAAACGTGTAGACGAATTGATGAAGAAAAATCAATATGGGGTTTCTAAAACTGAAAATGAATCAGCTGACTTAGCGGCTGTTGCTTCGAATATTAAAACGTATGAGCCAATTACGCAAGGCGAAAATGTAATGATCTCAGACGATGGTTTTATATCGGAAGATACCGTAAAGCAACGCAAAGCGGAGAAGCGCGAAAACGCATTCTTCAAAATGGCAAACGATCCGCGTATCACCAAAGTTGGTCGTATACTTCGTAACACAAGTATCGACGAATTGCCTCAGTTTATCAATGTGCTCAAAGGCGATATGTCGATAGTTGGCAATCGGCCTTTGCCACTTTATGAAGCCGAGCTGCTCACTACCGACCAATGGTCGAAACGCTTTTTGGCTCCGGCTGGCATTACCGGATTGTGGCAGGTTACTAAGCGAGGAGGTTCCAATGCAATGTCGGCCGATGATCGTAAGCAGCTGGATATAGAATATGCCGAGAATTTCTCGTTTTGGTACGACATAAAAATATTGCTTAAAACCGTTCCGGCAATGTTACAACACGAAAATGTTTAAATAATTCAAATGAAAAAAGTTTTAATTTTATTCTTTCTTGTTTCAATTTCTATATACAATTATTCGCAAGTGCCAATTGTTGTGGATAGTTTAAAACCCGAACTTGGTTTAAATAAAACAGAGACTTTTGACATTCCCGAACTTTCAGTTTGCATCGAAAGTGCTTTGAAAAATTCGCCACTTTTGAAAGCAAATCAGGAGCAGATTGAAATTATTTTGGAAGATATAAAAATTAAAAAAAAATCGTGGTTAGAGTATTTAATTATTGACGCAAATACTCGCTATGGATTGTTTAATCAGGTTACTCTAACCCAAGAAACATCGAGTCCCGATTTGGCTATACAGTCTAATAAAGAGCAATTTAACTATTTTGCAGGTATAACCTTACGTATTCCATTTTCGTATTTTGTAAACAACAAAAGCGAGCAAAAAAAGCTAAAACTTAATATAAAAGAAGCCGAGCTCAAAAAAGAAGATTTAAAAATTGAAATTAATAAACTTGTTGTTGTAGAGTATTTTAAATTTAAACGATTGCAAGAGTTGTTGGGTGTTCATCTTAATAATTTGCAAACAGCTCAGATAGATTATCTTAAATCGAAAAACGATTTAAAATCGGGTATGCTCACTATGACTGAATTTGCTGCATC
>JAIFKX010000029.1 GCA_020049335.1 Paludibacter sp.
ATCGACTCCCAATTTAAAAAGGAAAAAGTGAAAGGTGTTTCGGCTAAAGTAATTACCGTGGCTATGTTGGCCGGCGATTGTTATCCGGCAACGCCAATTGGAATTAACTTGCCGAATGCCAACTGGATACGTGCCGAACATGGTTCCAAATCAGTAACTATCGAAAACATTACCGAAGCTTACGACCAAGCCTCGCTGGGAAATGGTTTTGCCGAAGAATTTATGTGGAGCAACACCGAACGCGAACGGGCAAAGAAATATGCTTCGCTCACTAATAATTTGCACACAGACTTGCACGAATGCCTCGGTCATGGTTCGGGTAAATTACTTGCCGGAGTTGACCCTGATGCGCTAAAAGCTTATGGTTCAACCATTGAAGAAGCGCGCGCCGATTTGTTTGGCTTGTATTATATGGGCGACGATAAAATGGTGAAATTAGGATTATTGCCAGATAAAGAAGCGTATAAAGCTGAGTATTATCAGTTTGTAATGAATGGATTGATGACGCAATTAACACGCATTCAACCCGGTAAAAACATTGAGGAGTCGCACATGCGTAACCGTCAGTTAATTGCTGCTTGGGTGTACGAAAAAGGAAAAACCGAAAATGTAATTGAGCTAAAAGAGCGTGATGGTGAGACTTTTGTAGTGGTAAATGATTACGAAAAAGTTCGCTCACTGTTCGGACAATTATTAGCCGAAATACAACGAATCCGCTCTATGGGCGATTTTGAAGGTGCAAAAAAAATTGTAGAGGCTTATGCCGTAAAAGTAAATCCTATACTTCACACCGAAGTGTTGGCACGTTACAAAAAACTGAATTTAGCACCGTATCGTGGTTTTGTAAATCCAGTTTATGAGTTGGTGAAAAATGCTTCAGGAAAAGTTACCGACGTGAAGGTTACCTACAATGAAAATTATGTGGAGCAACATTTACGTTATTCGAAAGAATATTCAAGTTTGCCAACCATTAATTAAAAAATGCAACCCTTAGCAGAACGCCTTCGTCCACAATCGCTGGACGATTACATAGGTCAAAAGCATTTGGTAGGTCCAAAAGCAATACTCCGACAAATGATTGAGTCGGGGCATATTGCTTCGTTTATACTTTGGGGACCGCCAGGGGTTGGTAAAACTACGTTAGCAAAGATTATTGCTAATAAATTGGAACGCCCTTTTTATACACTAAGTGCTGTTACTTCGGGTGTAAAAGATGTGCGCGAGGTAATAGAAAAAGCCAAACAAAGCAGGTTCTTCGCACAAGGTGGAAATCCCATTTTGTTTATCGACGAAATTCACCGTTTCAGCAAATCACAACAGGATTCGCTGCTTGGTGCTGTCGAAAATGGAACTGTAACACTCATTGGTGCAACTACCGAGAATCCATCTTTCGAAGTTATTACGCCACTGCTTTCGCGCTGTCAGGTTTACGTACTTAAATCGCTCGAAAGTGCTGATCTAATGGAGCTTGCTCAACGTGCCATAAGCACTGATAGCGAACTTAAAAACCGTGAAATACGATTCGACGAAACAGAATCGCTGATACGTTATGCTGGAGGAGATGCGCGTAAGTTGTTGAATATAATAGAGCTGGTAGTTTCGTCTGAAAATGAAAAAGTTGTTCGTTTTACCAACGAAATTGTTACCGAGCGACTTCAACAAAACCCAATGGCTTACGACAAGGATGGCGAAATGCACTACGATATTATTTCGGCATTTATAAAATCTATTCGCGGTAGCGACCCCGATGCAGCTATTTATTGGTTGGCGCGTATGGTAGCGGGCGGCGAAGACCCTAAATTTATTGCACGTCGATTAGTCATTTCTGCTGCCGAAGATATTGGTTTGGCTAATCCAAATGCTTTGTTGCTCGCAAATGCGTGTTTCGATGCGTTGACAAAAATAGGTTGGCCCGAAGGACGTATTATTTTGTCTGAAGCTACTGTTTATTTGGCTGCTTCACCCAAAAGCAATTCTGCTTATTTGGCTATTGACGAGGCGTTGGCATTGGTCGAAAAAACAGGAAACTTGCCTGTACCGCTTCATTTACGTAACTCGCCAACCAAATTGATGAAGGATTTGAATTATGGTAAAAATTATAAATATTCGCACGATTTTCCAAATAATTTTGTGGCGCAGCAATTTTTGCCCGATGAACTTACGAAACAATCAATTTGGAAAGTTCAGAATAATACCGCCGAAAAGAAATTAGGGGAGTGGCTGCATAGTTTGTGGAAAGACAGGTTTTAATCACCAATTACTAATCAACCAATTAACTAATCAACCAATCAACCAATCACTAAAGAAGCATACAAGGAATAAATACCGTTAAAAATCCCAATGCAAATCCGGCTAATGTTTGAAAAGGCGTATGCGCTTTAAGCTCCATTCTTGCAATTGCAACTAAAGCCGAAATGGCCAAAATAAGTACAAAAAGCCAAACAGGATTGTATGCCATACGGTAACAAACGCCAAAAATACCACCTGCCAATCCTCCTATTCCTGATAAATGAGCCGAAATTTTCCATTTTAAATTAATAAAAGTAATTAATAAAATGGACAAAGTGGTACCAATGCCAATAGCAACCATAAACATGGGGAGTTTCAGAACGCGCAACAAAAATAATGTCCAAAATACGTACGATAAAAATGAAAAAAGATAGGGCATGGTTCGCTGTTCACGTTTCGAAATAAACAAATCGCTTACTTCGCCCTTTCGCAACATAAGTAATATGGGTGCTGCGGGCATTAAGCCTGTAAAAATAAATGTTCCAACAATGGCTATTAAACGCCATATAAAAGGAATAACGTCAAAAACATCTACATTTATCAACATAGCCATCCCAAAAGTTGGCATCAATAAGGGTTGAAAAACAAACGAAACTATATTGTAAAATTTCTTCATTTTCTAAATTTCTTTGCGTAGTCTGGCTACGGGAATATTCAATTGTTCACGGTATTTTGCAACGGTTCTACGTGCAATCAAATACCCTTTATCTTTTAAAACATCTGCCAAGGCATCATCGTTCAATGGTTTTTGTTTATTCTCATTTCCTATACAATCTTGCAAAATCTTCTTAATTTCACGTGTCGAAACTTCTTCGCCCGAATCGTTGGTCATCGATTCAGAAAAAAAGTATTTAACGGGATAAACTCCAAAATCTGTTTGTATGTATTTACTATTGCTTACACGCGAAATAGTCGAAATATCATAACCAGTTATGTCTGCTATATCTTTCAGAATCATTGGCTTAAGAAAAGTATCGTCGCCTTCTAAGAAAAATTCTTTTTGAAATTTCACAATGGCTGTCATGGTTGTAAGAAGCGTATTTTGTCGTTGCTTAATAGCATCTATAAACCAACGAGCGGCATCAATTTTTTGTTTTACAAACATCACAGCATCTTTCATCTCGCGCGATTGATTTTTCTTATTCGCAGCGTAATCTTCAAACATATTATTGTAGGTTGAGTTTACTCTGAGGTCGGGTACGTTGCTATTGTTCAGCTGTACAATGAGTTGTCGCCCTTCTGTTTCGAGAATAAAATCGGGCACAATGGTAGTCATCGATTTTTCCAAAATATTACCGCCCCAAGCATTTCCAGGTTTTGGATTCAAACGTGTTATTTCAACAATAACTTTTTTCAATTGCTCTTCGTCAATGCTTAGTGCTTTTGTAATTTTATCGTAATGTTTTTTGGTAAACTCTTCGAAGTAGTCTTTTATTATTTTGGTTGCTAGCTGAATTTCAATGGATTGATTTTTTCGTTCTAATTGTAAAATGAGGCATTCCTGAAGCGTTGTAGCACCCACTCCCGCTGGGTCAAACTGACGAACAATC
Organism: Paludibacter sp.; assembly: GCA_020049335.1. GTDB lineage: Bacteria > Bacteroidota > Bacteroidia > Bacteroidales > Paludibacteraceae > Paludibacter. The sequence continues at coordinate 3,840 of JAIFKX010000029.1, forward strand.
TCTATTACTTGAAACATTTCGTCGTCGGAAGTTTGTATTCCAGCCTGAAAAACTATATCATCTACCATCGATTCGGCTGTTCGGCGCAAATAACCCTCGTCGTCGATATTACCTATAACATATTCTGCTAAAGCATGTTGGTGCTCTGTGAGATTGAGTAATCCGAGCTGGTCTAATAAATTTTCATGAAAAGTCATTCCTGCCGAAAAAGGAATATCTTCGCGCTTATCGTCTTTCGAAGTATTATTGGCTTTTAGTTTATAATCGGGAATGTCATCATCCATCATGTATTCATCGGGGTCGAAATCATCATTATTGCCTCCATCGTCGCTAAATTCATCATCGTAATCATCCGTATTATCAGCCTCAGCTCCTTCTTCGAGCGCTGGATTTTCTTCCAACTCTTGTCGGATACGCTCCTCTAACTCCAAAGTAGGTACTTCGAGCATTTTTATAACCTGAATTTGCGCAGGCGAGAGTTTTTGTTGAAGCTTTTGTTGTAACTGCTGTCTTAACATATTATTTCAATCCATTGTTATTAATCATCATGGTACAAAGATAATATTTTTTGATGAAAAAGAATGTTCTAAAACAACATTATGTAAAATAAAAAAGCCACCGCATTTTTGATTTGCGATAGCTTTTTGTTGTTTATTTTTGACGAATAAAAATTTGCATTGGCGTTCCTGTAAAATCGTATTTCGAACGAATCTTATTTTCTAAGAATCGTTTATATGGATCTTTTACGTATTGAGGCAAATTAGCAAAAAACACAAAAGTCGGAACGTACGTGTTTGGTAATTGTGTTATATACTTAATTTTAATGTATTTACCTTTTAATGCAGGTGGTGGATAATTTTCAATTAAAGGTAATAAATACTCGTTGAGTTTTGCTGTTGCTATTTTACGAAATTTATTTTCGTAAACTTGTACAGCTGTGTCAACCACTTTTAAGATACGTTGTTTGGTAGTTGCCGAAGTGAAAATTATAGGAAAATCGACAAAAGGAGCAAGGCGTTCGCGTATTGTTTTTTCGATTTCTTTTATATCGTTTGTTTCTTTATTTTCAACCAAATCCCATTTATTTACTACTACTACAAGTCCTTTTTTGTTTTTTTGTATCAACGAAAAAATATTCAAATCTTGACTTTCGATACCACGTGTGGCATCAATCATTAAAATACATACATCAGCATTTTCGATGGCACGGATGGCACGCACTACCGAATAATATTCGAGGTCTTCGTTTACTTTGGCCTTTTTGCGAATTCCTGCAGTATCAACTAAATAAAAGTCGTGCCCAAATTTATTGAAACGCGTATAGATGGCATCGCGGGTTGTTCCGGCAACATCGGTAACAATGGTACGTTCTTCGCCCATAAAGGCATTTACCA
>JAIFKX010000140.1 GCA_020049335.1 Paludibacter sp.
CTTACTTCTAAAAAAAATGAAAACTCAGGAAATTAATAAATTTTTTATTGTTGGCGTAACGCTCGTAGCGACCTTAGGTGGTTTGCTGTTTGGTTACGACACAGCTGTAATTTCGGGTGCAGTTGACCCGCTCAAAGCGTTCTTTCAGCTCGACGCAGCTCATTATGGCGATGCAGCTACCTTTTATCATGGTGCAACTGTTTCGAGTGCATTAATCGGTTGTATCATCGGTGGCATTATTTCCGGTATTTTTGCAACTCGCTTTGGTCGCAAAAAATCGTTGATTATCGCTTCTGTACTTTTCTTTATATCGGCAGTGGGTTCAGGTTATCCCGAAATGATTTTTTTCAATAGCAGTACCGACATTTCTACATTACTAGTTTCATTTAATATTTATCGCATTATTGGTGGTGTCGGCGTAGGTTTGGCTTCGGCTATTTGCCCCATGTATATTGCCGAAATGGCACCAGCAGATATTCGTGGTAAATTAGTTTCGTGGAATCAGTTTGCCATTATTTTTGGTATGTTGGTGGTGTATTTCGTAAACTATTTTATTGTTTACGGCCAAGAAATTGAATGGATTAATACTGAAGGTTGGCGTTTAATGTTCCTTTCCGAATCTTTTGTAGCTGCTACTTTTGGTGTTTTACTGTTTTTAGTACCAGAAACTCCTCGTTACTTGGCTTTAAATCATAATGATGAAAAAGCATTGAGTATTTTGAGTAAAATCAATGGAAGTGTAAAAGCAAAACAAATTTTAGCTGAAATTAAAGAAACGGTTCACGAAAAAGTGGAAAAAGTACTTACTTATGGCTGGAAAGTGCTGATAATTGGTATTTTACTATCCATTTTTCAACAAGCCGTTGGTATAAATGTAGTTTTATATTATGCCCCAACTATTTTCAAAGGATTAGGATTTGGCAATGATGCAGCCATGTATCAAACTGTAATTATGGGCATTGTAAATATATTATTTACCTTAGTTGCTATTTTTACGGTTGATAAATTCGGTCGTAAACCGTTGTTAATCATTGGTTCAGTGGGTATGGCTATCGGTATGTTTGCCATTGGTGCTTTGGCGCATTTGCAAATTATTGGCGTTAGCACATTAATCTTTATTGTAATCTATTCGGCTTCATTTATGATGTCGTGGGGTCCGATTTGCTGGGTATTGATTTCGGAAATTTTCCCGAATACCATTCGTGGAAAAGCCATTGCCATTGCTGTTGCAGCACAGTGGATTGCCAACTTTGTAGTATCGTCAACATTCCCTATGCTCGAAGCATTCAGCATTACATTTACATACATTCTTTACGGTGTAATGTCTGTGCTATCCATACTTTTTGTTTGGAAAATGGTTCCCGAAACCAAAGGGAAAACATTGGAAGATATGAGTAAATTGTGGAAAAAATAAGCAGGTTTATTTTATAAAAGCGATTTTATAAAAATAGTTTTAAGCGACCGCTTGTCTACACTTATTGTGTAGCAGCGGTTTCTTTTTTTTAGGACTGTTTTCGTTGGCGCCAAATTTGCCACGAATTAACGGAATTTTGCCACAATACATACGTTCCTGGCCCAATAGATGCAATCGGATTAAGGTACATTTGTGCCATCCAGATAGCCAATACGGTGTTTTTTTGTCCTAAGCCTTGTCCGCCAGCAACGGTGTCATCTAACTTACGACCAATTTTTCGACCAAGCCAAAATTGAAAAACACACACAACAAGCGCACCCGTTGCTATACCTATTTCCACCCATAAGTGCGAACTTCCCTGTGCCACTATAAATTTTACCGTTTTACCCGTTACTACAGTTAGAGCAATGCTCCACAAATAGAAAGATATGCCCGACTTGGATTGTAGAAATAGACTTGTTTTGGGTAAGAATTTATTTAAAATGAGAGCAATAACAAACGGAATAATGAGTAAAAAACCTACTCGCTCTGTAATCTCAAAAACGGATGTCAGAAAAGGCAATTCATTATAGCCGATATACGAAAAAAACAGCGGTGCCACTAGTGCTACGGTAAGGTTCGAAAGCAGACTGTAAGCAGTTAAACTTGCCACATTTCCTTTGAGCATGCCCGCAATAACAGGAGCAGCTGTGGCGGTAGGTGCTAATATGCAAATCATAATGCCTTGAGCAAGAGTGGAATTTATAGGCTTTAATGCAAAATAAACAAGAATGCTTCCAATTATCTGAATTGAAATAAGCCAAACATGCATTTTGGTAAATCGAATGTTGCTTATCGACAATTTTGTATACGTAAAAAGCAACATTATAAATATCAAATAGGGAATTAAAAATGCAAATACACTTACATAATTATAAAATAAAATGCCAATGGTCATTGCCATTGGCATCATGTAGCTTTTCAATCGTTTAAGCATTTTCTATTGCCTTTTTGTCTAAATGTCGGGTTACGAAACCATAAATTAATAGTGCGAAAAACGAAATAAGCCCTATTCCTACAAATACATTCCAAATGTAATGTGCATGTTGGGTTGCAATTGAATATGCTTCGGGCGAACTGAAATTTCTTGGGTCGGGGCAGTATTTCTCGAGTAAAAAGCCCGATAGCCCAAAAGCAAATAAATAAGAGAAAAATGAGTGTAAATGACTAAATCCTAAATAGAGTCCTTCTTCGCCTTTGGGAGATTGATGTGAAAAGTATTCTAAAAATCGTGGCGAGATAAAACATTCGGCTATTGCTTGCATGGCAATACCAACTATCATCATAAATGCTATTGGATGTAGTCCTAGTATGTATTCGGCTCCAATTTGCGTACCAAACGACATAGTTAATGCAGATAGTGGAATAATAAACATACCAATTGTCATTGAAAATAGTGCGGTTCGTTTTTTCAACAACGACGTTATAAAGTTTACGAGCACAAAAACTACAAATGGATTGACGTTGGCATACCAGCCTGGAGATGCCTCAGCACCTATCATACGAATAACGTATTTTGGCATAGTGGCATACATTTGGCCTTGGATTAGCCAAAAGCCACTTATGATAAAAATTAATGCTAATAGGCGGAAATTACTTAACACTTTTATTAATCCACTTCCTATTTCGGCAAAACTTTTACCTTGTCCTTCTGTTTTTACCGATTTATATAGAAAAATAACCGTAATAAATGCCGCTAAAGTCATTCCTGCCGAGAAAAAATTTAGATAGACCAAACCCTGATCGCCCATACTTTTTCGAAGTGGATCAACTACCGTTTTTCCCAAAAATGCCCCAAAATTAACCATCATGTAGAATATGGCAAAGCCTCGCGCACGGGTTTCGGAGTTTGTTTCGCGTGCTACTGTTCCCGTAATTACAGCTTTTATAAACGAGCCGCCTACTACAATTAAAAACAAAACAGGAACTATTGACCAGCGCAAACCGCTTGTATTCAATCCATTGAAAGTGGTCGTCATTTCATACTTTACAAGTCCAGCACTTTCGAGTAGGGTAGGTAAGAGGCCTAACCCTCCGTATCCTAGAGTTAGTAAACCAAATGCGATTAATATAGCCGAGCGAAAGCCAATTTTGTCGGCATAAGCACCTACAAATGTGGGTAGCAAATATAAAAATGCCGAAAATGTACCGGAAATAAACCCTGCTTCAATATCTGAAAAGCCCCAAACATTTGATAAATAAAGCGTTATCACAATGAATACGGCATAATATGCCAAACGCTCCAATAATTCTACTGAGTTGGCAACCCAAAATGCGCGTGTATAGTTTTTAAACATATTTCTAATTTTAAAATTGATTGACAAAAATAATAAAATTTTGATTCATAAAATGTTATGAGTTTTATAATTAAGATTAAATAGATAGTCAATTCTTTTTGTATAGTACTAAAATTAGCAAAATGAAAGATAATTTTGTATTTTTGCATACTAATTTTTTGAACCAAAATAGAAACTTTAGTTGATTGATCTTGAAAAATTTTTTTTTCTTAATCTTGAATCTTGGTTCTTGTATCTTGGTTCTTTAATCTTCAAAATATGAATCGAATTTTCTTAATAGGATATATGGGTTGTGGTAAAACTACGCTTGGCAAACGCATTGCCGAGCAGACTGGTTTTGCTTTTTTGGATTTAGATGGTTATATAGAGCAAAAATACCTCAAAACAGTAGCGACTATTTTTGAAGAATTGGGGCAGGAGGCATTTCGCGAAATAGAACGAAAAATGCTTGCCGAAGTTGCCGATTTCGAAAATGTAGTGATTGCTACTGGTGGTGGTGCGCCCTGCTTTTTTGATAATATTGAGCTAATGAACAAAGCTGGACTTACTGTATACATCAAAATGACACCCGAGCAATTGGCTTTTCGTTTGGAACATTCGCGCGCAGGTAAACGACCATTAATTGCTGGCAAAACTGGCGAAGAGCTCCGACATTTTATCGAAGATGGCTTGCTTCAGAGGGAACAATTTTACTTGCAAGCTAATATTATTGTAGCTGGGTCTGACGACGAAATTATTGAGAAAATCTGCAAATCGATTTGAAAAGACAACAGACAACAGACAACAGACAACAGACAAACGACGAAGGTCAAAGGTCAAATGTCGAAAGACAAAATACGAAGGTTAAATTTCGAAAGATGAAACGTCCATGTTAAAATAATTATTAACACACAAAGCAATGATTATTTTAACATGGTAAGTTCCATGTGACCCGAAAGAAATAAATATAAACACATAAAAGACAAATTAAGATAGGAGTTTTTTTTCGCTTTCGATAACTTTATCGAAATTAAAACCGCTTAAAACTTCATTTTTATAGCTCACTATCTGCTCGTTACATAAATTTCCAATGCTACCTTCGTGGGTGTGTGTAATATTTTTGTCGGGTTCAAAATTCCCACTTTCTATTTCTAATCCCACTTTTTTGTAAGCGTCGCGGAAAGGCATACCAGCCAATGTTAGGCGGTTTACTTCTTCAACACTAAATAAAAAGTCGTATCGATTTTCGTCTAAAATATTTTCGTTTACTTTCACCTTTGCCATCATCATAGTTGTCATTTCGATGCAGTTGCGCAACTCTTCAAATGCTGGGACAAATACTTCTTTTATGATTTGCAAATCGCGAAAATATCCCGAAGGCAAATTGTTGGTAATAAGCGTTATTTGCTGTGGCAGCGATTGTAATTTATTGCATTTGGCGCGTGTAAGTTCAAATACATCTGGATTTTTTTTATGGGGCATAATGCTCGATCCAGTCGTAAATTCATCGGCTAATTTTATAAATCCAAAATTTTGAGAGGTATACATGCAGGCATCAAAAGCTAGTTTTGAGATGGTTGCAGCCACTCCAGCTAATGCATTGGCAACGGTTCGCTCCATTTTGCCACGTCCCATTTGGGCATAAACTACATTGTAATTCATGCTGTCGAATCCTAACAAATCAGTTGTAAGTTGGCGATTGAGTGGAAACGACGAACCATAACCAGCAGCCGAACCAAGCGGATTGCGATTGGTTATTTTATAGGCCGAAAGCATTGTTTGCAGGTCGTCGGCAAGGCTTTCGGCATAAGCGCCAAACCACAAACCAAACGACGATGGCATAGCTACTTGCAAATGCGTATATCCGGGTAAAAGTACATCTTTGTAGGTGTTGCTTTGTTCAATAAGTACTTCAAAAAGTTCGTCGATGGTTTCCACCGTTTTCATAATTTCGGCACGTGCAAAGAGTTTTAAATCTAACAATACCTGATCGTTGCGCGAACGTCCACTGTGGATTTTTTTGCCAATATCTCCCAGTTTTTCGATTAGAAGCTGCTCCACTTGCGAGTGTACATCTTCAACATCTTCGTTGATAACGAAAATTCTTTCGTCGGCTAATTTGTATATAGCTTTCAGTTCGGCCAGAAGTAAGTTTAGCTCATTTTTTTGCAATAAACCAACCGTCTCGAGCATAGTGATATGTGCCATTGAACCTAAAACGTCGTATTTTGCCAAAAAAACATCCATTTCGCGGTCGCGACCAACTGTGAATGCCTCAATTTTAGCATCTACCTGTGTGTTTTTTTCCCAAATTTTTGCCATAAATTATTTGTTGAACATTTTTGCAATTAATTCTGCAATTGAATTTACACCATTCTGCAATTTGCTGCCGACCATCATTTTAATCATCGAAGGCAATTCTGCATTTAAAAATAGTTTTAATGTAGATTCATTATCAGATAAATAAGCAATTTTGACGTCGATGTTAAATGGAACAGGTGCATTTTCCGAAGCCATTGTAATTTTTGTTGAGGGGATGCGTTCTAAAATTCGGAAACCAATTCGCCCAAAACCATCAACTAAAAAACTACAGCTATCAGCGTCGTATTTTATGTCTTTTGCTTTTTCGGTAAATGCTGGATTGTCAGCTAATTTTTTCAAATTAGTGAGGTCGCTAAGTATATTAAAAACCATTTCTCCGCTCGAAGAAATGGTTTTCAGTTCGCTTTCGTAAGTTGTCATTAATTCATTTACTATTTTATCATTTACTATTTACCATTTTTTAATATAAAAAAAGTAAATGGCAATGGTCAATTATTTTAATTCGTTATTCCATTCCGATGGTTTAAGCCGCCATTCTTTGAGTGTAGCCATATCTTCTTCGCTTATATATTTTGTAGCCAAAGCTTCAGCAAGAGCAGCGTCGTAGTTGCATAATGTTGTGAGTTTTACTTTTGCTTTTTTGAACATTTCTTCGGCCAATGGGAAACTATATGTGAAAATAGCAATCATACCTAACACTTCCGAACCATCTTTTCGGATAGCTTCTACTGCTTTCAAACTGCTTCCACCAGTCGATATAAGGTCTTCGATAACAACCACTTTTTGTCCTGGGCGCAAGTCTCCTTCAATCAAGTTTTCCAATCCGTGACCTTTGGGAGTTGGACGAATGTAAATAAATGGAAGTCCGAGTGCATCGGCCACTAAAGCTCCTTGAGCAATGGCACCTGTAGCAACTCCGGCTATTACTTCTACTTCGGGGTACATTTCCTGAACCAATCGAGCTATTTCAATTTTTATAAATGAGCGTATTGCGGGATATGATAAAGTTTTGCGATTATCGCAATAAATGGGGGATTTCCAACCCGAAGCCCAAGTAAACGGGTTTTTTGGTTGAAGTTTTACTGCCTTTATTTTTAAAAGTTTTTCGGCAACATTTTTTTCTAACGGTTTCATTCTATGATGTTTAAGAATATTATTAACTAATGGAACACAATTTTGCCGACCTATTTTTCGACACTGCAAAATTAATCAAACTATTTTGAATACGGGCAGAATTTAGACTGTTATAAAACATTATTTTCTAAATTTCAACAAATCAATAGCATTCAGGTCGTTTTACTTACATTTAGAAAAAAAAGTATTACAACAAAGTTTCATTAGTTGCCTTTTGAAAAATGGTTTTTTATTAAGTAAATGAAATAAAATAATGTCGCATAATTTGATTTATTGCAGACCGCAGTTCCCTCTCTTGCCCCCCTCTCCTAAAGGAGAGGGGCTGGGGGTGAGGTGGAGAGGGTTAGGGTGAGGTAAATATTTAAAATTGTATATTATATTTGTCCTATTACTTAAATGCTATTTTGTATATTTTCTTTTTCGACGAATTTGATACGCAAAGCCTGCCATAATCAAAAATAGTAAAGGTGTGATGACGGTGGTTATTTGCCAAAATAGCTTTTCGTCGGCTACCAAACGCTTATTTAATAGTCGTAATTTAAGCGAACGGGAGCGTAATTCGAGCCATCGTGGGTCGTCGGCTAAATATAAAACTGCATTCTGAATAAATTCAATATTGCCAAATTGCTGATTCATAAACCGATCGAAGCCCAATGGTAGCGTAGTGCTGTCGCTTGCTATACCGTTTGTTTCGTTGCGGATAATATCGCCATCGGCAATTACTATTTGCTTCGAAGCTAAACTTTCCGATCGTACTGCGCTAATACCTGTCAATCCTTCGGGCAATAGTCTATTTTCGAAATTAGAGCGAAATTTTCCCTCTAACAATACTGCTACGGGCATATAAGCCTGATTAAAATAGTTTTTGTCGCGTGGGTTAGGCATTGCGCCCAAATCGATAGTAGCAGGTGTAGCAAGTGCGTGTGTATTGTCCGAAGTTGCTAATAATAAGGCTGTTCGAATGTTTTTGTTTTCACCTACAATTTCTAACGATGAGGTAAATTCGCTTCGTACTTCGGTAATGTTTTTGGTAATTGGATGTTGATACGAAGTGAGTAGTAAAGGTGCAAAAAACCAAGGCGAAGGTTCAAATTGTGGTTTTTCGCCCTTGGGTGCTATATTTACTGGAATTTGTGCGCATTGTACATCCTGCAATATAGTAGCGTTAATCCGAATACCATATTTAAACAATTGGTCTGATAAATTCAAATCCAATTCCATAGCTGGCGAAAGTCCACTTGTAGAAAGGTTTTCGCGAGCTATACGCACTCCATCAATGAGCCACAATACATTGCCTCCCTGCATGATATACTGGTCGATAATGAATTTGTCTTTTTCGCTAAACGGAGTAGTCGGGCGGGCAATAATAATGGCTTTGTACGGATTCAGAATGGCAGCATCAGTGGCAATTACGCCTCTGTCAATCTGAAAATAACGGCTCAGTGCTTTGCTAATACTAAAAGTTTCGGCTTCATTGAGTTCGCCATGCCCTTCGATAAATGCAATTTTCGATACCGTAGTTTTTAGAACGCGACGAATACCATCAGTCAGTTCAAATTCAAGATTTTCTATCGAAATATTCAAATTTTCTTCTCCCGAAAATCCCCGAATATTTTTCAGCAAATTAACGTATACTGTTTTGTTTTTAGAGCTTATTTTTACCCAAGGGAATACAATTTTTTGAATGGCTTTTCCTTCTTCGTCGCGTTCGTAAATAGCTGTGGGAGACATGCCTAGAGCTGCTAATTCTGCATATTTTTTTTCTCGATCTTCGTTTGAGCTTGCTTCAGAAGGATTTATTATGCGAAAATCAATATTTTTTTGAGCAAATACATCGAGCTCGTCGACAAGTTCGACGGTAGATTTTTTTAAACGCTGAAATCCTGGATTAAGCTCTCCATCAAGGTAGAGTGTTATCGAAAGTACCTCGTCGGTATTTCGCATCAATTCTTTTGTTAGTGGCGAAATGCTGTAACGATTGTCGGAGGTTAAATCGATTCGAAAAAAGAAAAAGAACGACAATATTACTAGGAATATTGCCAGTAAAAATACGGAAATATTTATTTTTTTACTTGCCATTGGTACTGTTAAATAGGGGCTACAAAGATACATAAAAATAATATCTAAGCGGCTTTGCTTTACAACAAGTCATTTATTAAAAGATAAAATGTTGGTATTTTGCTTCAAATAATGTACTTTTGCAACAAATAATAGATCAGTTGGATGGAAAACGAAAGCATGGTGCTGCGCACCGAACATCTGTTTAAAAAATACGGAAAACGCACCGTTGTAAATGATGTTTCGATAAATGTAAAACAAGGCGAAATTGTTGGCTTATTGGGACCAAACGGTGCCGGTAAAACTACCACTTTTTATATGACTACTGGATTGGTTACGCCAAATGAGGGTAAAATATTTCTGAACGATGTGGATATTACCAAATATCCCGTTTATAAACGTGCTCAAAGCGGTATCGGTTACTTGGCGCAGGAGGCTTCTGTTTTTCGTAAAATGACCGTAGAAGATAACATTCGTGCTGTGCTCGAAATGACAAAATTTAGCAAACAATACCAAAAAGAAAAGCTCGAAACGCTGATTGCAGAATTTAATCTCGAACATGTACGCCTAAATATTGGCGACCGCCTGTCGGGTGGTGAGCGCCGTCGTACCGAAATTGCACGTTGTTTGGCTATTGAGCCGCGCTTTATTATGCTCGATGAGCCTTTTGCTGGTGTCGATCCAATTGCTGTACAGGACATTCAGGACATAGTTTGGAAGTTGAAAGATAAAAATATTGGTATTTTGATAACCGATCATAATGTGGATGAAACATTAACCATAACAGATAGGGCTTACTTACTTTTCGAAGGTAAAATCCTTTTTCAAGGCACTTCGCAAGAATTGGCCGACAATCCAGTGGTGCGTGAAAAGTATCTGGGACGCGACTTCAAACTCAAAGAAAAATCAAGACTATAACATCAACTCTCACCATATTAGGATGCGGTTCGGCATTGCCAACCAGAAGTAATTTTCCTACTTCACAAATTGTGGAATTGCGCGACAAGCAGTACATGATAGATTGTGGCGAGGGAACGCAAATTCGAATGCGCCAGATGAACGTGAAAACGAACCGTATGGGGCATATCTTTATTTCTCACCTGCATGGCGATCATGTTTTTGGACTTATCGGACTTATTTCGAGTTTCGGGATGCTTAAACGCACTGCCGAGTTGCATATTCATTCGCCCAAGGGTTTGGAGCAGATTATGGAGCCGCAGTTGCAGTTTTTTTGCGATGATTTACCTTTCAACGTTATTTTTCATGCTTTTGATACCAAAAAAAACGAACTTATTTTCGAAGATCGTTCGGTACAGGTTTTTAGTATACCCCTTAAACACCGCGTTCCAGCAAGTGGCTTTTTGTTCGAAGAAAAACCCCGCGACCGACATATAAAGCGTGATATGATTGATTTTTATAATATTCCTACTTGGCGTATACCAAAAATAAAACAAGGAGAAGATTTCGTGACCGAAGATGGTGAAACCATTCCGAACGAACGACTTACTGCATCGCCCGAAAAACCTAAACGCTTTGCCTATTGTTCAGATACAGCTTATTACGAGAAAATAATCCCTATTATTGCAGACGTGGATTTATTGTTTCACGAAGCTACGTTTATGTCCGACGAAGCGGTACGCGCCAAAAGTACCATGCACTCAACTGCTGCTCAGGCTGCAACAATAGCTCAAAAAGCCAATGTTGGTAAACTTATTATCGGACATTACTCTGCCCGATACGCCAACAAAAATGGCTTATTGCATGAAGCAAAAGCCATTTTCGAAAATACCGTATTGGGAGAAGATTTAAAAATCTACGAATTCTGATTCAATAATCTTTCTTCTTCAATCTTTTTTCTTTGCTATAAACCTACATCATTATTTTTACGTAATCGTCTGAGTTGTACATATTCATTTGTGCACGCATCAAGTTCACCGATTTCATAGCAATTACTTTTGTCTCGTTCAAAATATTTAAATACAGAATTGTATTACGTGAACCAGATTCTTTTTCTTTGGTACGCTTAATTTGTTTCTTTACAAGTTCCGAATACAAATCGAGCAAAGTTGCCCTACGTTCTTTAATTAGAGCAAGACCCGAATAATCGTTCTTCTGTATCATTTCATTAAAGTCGCTATAAACGGCAATAAATTCAGTTCCAAGAATTTTCAAATCCTCAATTTGCTCTTTACTAAAACCTTCGTGCGCATTATCGATAAATTTAAAGCTCGACTCGGTAATAAATCGCAACGACATCGATATTTCGTAAAAATAATCCACAGCCTGCACATAATACTGAGCCGTATCGAGCGATTGATGTTCCAATTTTTGAATTGTTGGCAACACTTCGTTCAATCGGCGACGTTTGGAACGGCCATGAAACTCGTCGGCCATTTTATACAACTTATTCAGAGCTTTTCTGTCTTCGGTGAAAAGTCCATCGAGTACACCCTGATATATGTGAATAATATTATTTACCGATTGTTCAATTTCTTTGGTACATTCTACAATAATATCGTGCTCTGTTTTGTGCTCATTCAAATCGATACTGTCTTGTTTTGCCTCGCGTTTTTTGTGAATAATGGCAAATTGAATAAATAAAAATACGACCAACCCTATTGAACCAATAATTGCATAAACTCCACCATACATTAATGCAAAAGCAACACCAGCAGATACCGTAAAGGCAACTATTGCAGTTAGAAACCAACCACTAATAACGGTAAGTACACCAGAAATACGGTAAACAGCACTTTCGCGCCCCCAGGCTCTATCGGCTAGCGACGATGACATGGCCACCATAAACGTAACGTAAGTGGTCGAAAGTGGAAGTTTCAATGAAGTACCGAGCGAAATTAATAAGGTTGCAACCGACAAATTTACGGATGCACGAATTAAATCAAACGAAGCATCCTCTTTTTCTTCTACTTTTAGTGGCTCAAATCGAGTATCGATAAAACTAAGTACTTTTTTGGGAGTTATAACCGATACTATCTTGTTCATATTCATAGCTCCACGAACTAATGAACGTGATGCTGCTGTTGATGAAAAGCTTTCAGTACCTTCACTCTGACGAGATAAGTTAACTTCGGTTTTGGTAACCGAGCGTGCTTTTTTCGAAAACCACAAAGCTAAAATCATAATCGTTGCCGCACCCAGTAAATACCTCCAATCGGCAACAACAGGGTCTGATAGTTTTTCCATTGTCAGATTTTCGATACTGCCACCCGAAGCAACAACGCCCGTTGCAATTTCGTAAGCTCCCAAACCGGCCATAAACACACCGATAAAGTTTACTAAGTCATTACCTGCAAAAGCAAGTGCTAAGGATGCTGTGCCAGCTAATATGTTGAATTTTAATATGTTTACTTTAAATACATGCTGCAATACGCCCATTAATAAAGTCCAGGCTATAAAGGCATAAAACAATAAAAGAGTAGTATTTTCATTCAAATATGTATAAACGTCTTTTGAAATAAGCGAAGAGCCTTTAAGTCCTTTAAATATAGCAAAATAGGTAATGGCAGTTAGTGATAAACCCGTCCAAATGGCACCAAAATACTTAAATGTTTTTTTGTAGCGAAACGAAAATAATATTCGAGTAAAATACATTATTGTTGAACCAAAAACAAAAGCAATAACTACCGAGACAAGAATGGCCGAAATTATGGTTAGCGTTTTACCTGAGTTTATATAGTCCAACAAAACACCGGTGTCGCTTTGCCAAATATTGACTAATGCCACCGCCACGGCAGCTCCCAACAATTCAAAAACCAACGATACGGTAGTTGATGTAGGCATACCAAAAGTATTAAATACATCCAAAAGTATTACGTCGGTAACCATTACAGCTAAAAATAGCAGCATAATGTCGTTGAATGTAAATTTACCCGGATAGAATACACCGCTACGGGCAATTTCCATCATACCACTCGAAAAAATTGAACCAATAATAACTCCTCCCGAAGCTACGGTAAGTATTACCCAAAGGGGCGCTACTTTCGACCCAATTGCTGAGTTTAAGAAGTTTACAGCATCGTTAGCTACTCCAACATATAAATCGAGGGCAGCTAATCCCAATAAAACAAGTACAATAACAATGTAAATAGGATCCATTTTGTGTGTTTAAAATTTTACGTATATATAATTGACTATTTTTTTGCTTAATAACAACGAATACACAAAGATATTGCAAGCATGTTACAAAGATATTGCAAAATCTTAAGTTGATATAAAAATATTGATTTTTAGCAGTTCTTTTTTATATAAATATTTTTACAATTATCACTATCTTTTGCTGGTAATTGCATACTTTCGTTTGTTAGCCGAAAGTTTAGTATATTTGCATTTTAATCCATCTCCAACTTTTATATAAAAATGAAAACTGCATTTATTACGGGTACTACATCCGGATTTGGTAAATCTTTTGCCTACCGCTTAGCAAAACTCAACTACAATATTGTAATAACCGGTCGAAGAGAAGACCGCTTAAATGAGCTGGCCACAACTCTACAAAATGAATTTAAAGTAGATGTATTACCACTTTGCTTTGATGTGCGCGATAATGAGGCATGTAAAAGTGCTTTTGCGACATTACCCGAAAAATTCAAATCAATTGATTTATTGGTAAATAATGCCGGATTGGCTGCGGGTGCATCGCCTTTCAACGACAGCGATTTGGATGATTATGAGCGCATGATTGATACTAACGTGAAAGGTTTGCTCTACATCACAAAACTAATTGTGCCAATGATGATTGCCCAACAAAAAGGACATATTATCAATATCTCGTCTATTGCTGGTATCGAAGTTTATCCAAACGGTAGTGTGTATTGTGCTACAAAACATGCTGTTAATGCTATTACTAAAGGATTACGATTGGATTTGTTGACTCATGGAATAAAAGTAAGCTCTATTTCGCCAGGGATGGTCGAAACAGAATTTTCGGTGGTTCGCTTTCATGGCGACGAACAAAAAGCAAAGGGAGTATATGCTGGAATTGTGCCTTTAAATGCCGAAGATATTGCCGATGCGCTCGAATTTATTGTTACACGTCCCGACCATGTAAGTATTAACGATATACAGATTAACCCCAAACAACAGGCAAATACTTATTTAACGCACCGCATATTATAGAAAAATTTTGAAAAATGACAGTCGTATGACTAAAAATTGCAAATAATTAAAAAAAATAGCTTATTTTTGTGCTTCGCTTTTTTATAAAAGGAGCATCCGAATCGATAAAATTGTCTTAACTGAAATATAAATAACGATATTTATACCACAAAATTAATTTATAAATAACTGAAAATGAGCTCACTTGATTTAAACAAGGAAAATGAAAACTTAACCGAAGCACCCGCTGCCGAAGTTATTGATACTACATCTTCAATCGAAATTGCTGAAGAACCTGTAACTGAAATTATTGATATCCCATCAACTATTGAAATTGTAGAAGCGCCTGTAAACGAAGTTGTTGATACTAAATCAACGACTGAAATTTCGGAATCGCCAATTGTTGAGGTTACTGAAATTGTAGCTGCTGTTTCTACCAAAACCGATTATTCAACTTTGAGCCGTCAGGATTTGGTGGATGCACTCAAAATGTTGGTCGATGGCGAAATTGAACAGATTAAAGAAGATGTAGAAACCATCAAACAATTTTTTTACAAAAAACAAAAAGGTGAACTTGAAGAGCAGAAAAAGTTATTTATTGAAAACGGTGGAGACGAAGCCGAATTTGTTGCTCAAGTAGATGACCTCGAATCGGTATTGAAATCGCTATTGAACGATTACCGATTGCGTAAGTCGGCAGTTATAGCCAAATTGGAACAGGAAAAAGAACAAAACTTGCTGCAAAAACAACTCATTCTCGAACAAATGAAAAATTTGGTCGAAAGCAACGATGATGTTTCAGCGCATATCAACGAATTTAAAAGTCTGCAACTGAAATGGAAAACCATTGGAAATGTAACTGCTACGGCTGCTAATCCACTTTGGAAACAATATAATTTGTATCAGGAAAAATTTTGGGATTTGATAAAAATCAATAACGAATTTCGTGAATATGATTTTAAAAAGAATCTCGAAGCCAAAACACTTATTTGCGTAGCTGCAGAACGTTTAGCAGATGTGGAAGATGTTATTTCGGCATTTCAACAATTGCAAAAGTTTCACACCGAATGGCACGAGCTAGGCCCTGTTTCCCGCGAAAATCGCGACGAAATTTGGAATAGATTCAAAGAGGCATCGAGTGTTATTAACAAAAAACATCAAGGTCATTTCGATTCTATACGCGAAATTGAAGAAAATAATCAGACTGTTAAAACTGCCTTGTGCGAAAAGATTGAAGCCTTCGAATATAAATCGCTTTCGAGTTATAAAGCATGGGACGATGCCACGCAAACTATGTTGGCATGGCAAGAAGAGTGGCGCACACTTGGTTTTGCTCCGCGAAAAATTAATCAACAACTTTTCGATCGTTATCGTGCCGTTTGCGATGCCTTTTTTGCCGCTAAAAATGAATTTTACAAAGCATCAAAAAATGTTTTAAATCAGAATTTAGATAAAAAGAAAGCTTTGTGCGAACAAGCTGAGGCACTGAAAGATAGTACTGAATGGAAGGAAACAACTGATAAACTTATTCAGTTGCAAAAAGAATGGAAAACGGTGGGTCCAATTGCCAAAAAACTATCTGATGAGCTTTGGAAACGTTTTGTTACGGCATGTGATTATTTCTTCGAACAAAAAGGTAAATCCGTTTCGAGCACAAAAAGTGTTGAAGGCGATAATCTGTTGAAAAAGAAAGAATTGATACAAAAGATTCAAACTCTTAAAAATGACGGAAATACTTCTGAAACACTAACAAAGCTTCGTGCTTTGATGGCCGACTGGAATACAATTGGACATGTGCCTTTCAAAGAAAAGGATAAAGTGTACAAGGAATTTCGCGAAACGGTAGATAAGCAATTTGAAACATTAAATGTTGATGCATCGCAACGACGCATGGATAATTTCAAAAATAATTTGAAGGATATGTCGTCGAAAGGCGAAAATAAACTTTTCCGCGAACGCGAAAAATTAGTGCGTGCCTACGAACATCTCAAATCAGAAATTGCAACTTACGAAAATAACATTGGATTTTTTAGTTCAAATTCAAAAAAAGGTGGTGGCATGATTAAGGAAATGGAACGCAAAATTGAATCTTTAAAAGCCGAAAGTAAACTGATTGAAGAGAAAATTGGTTTAATTGATCAAAATGTTTAATGTCAAAGTCTTAATAAAACAACATTCTAAGTAAGTGGAATAAAATAATATCGCATAACTTTATTTGTTGCAGACCGCAGTTCCCTCTCCTCAAGGAGCCCCGATAGCTATCGGGGTTAGGGTGAGGTAAGTATTTTAAAATGGTGTATTATATTTGTCTATTTAAATTTTAAATTATAATAGAATGACTTATTGAATCAATTTTCAATAAGTCATTTTTTTGTGTAATTAGTTGATTTGAATTACTGAAGTCGATATACATGCTAAAGTTCTAATTTTAAAGCCGTATCTTTGCCCCATGAACGAAAACTCTCAACTGATAGATACTGTGTTGAAAAACACAGGTATTGAATCGCTTAACGACATGCAGCAGGCAACACTGAACGCTGCAACAACCAAAAAAGACATATTACTCCTTTCGCCTACAGGTTCTGGTAAAACGCTGGCTTATCTTTTACCACTTTTTCTGAATATGAAATCGGACATTGTTGGCGTGCAAGCGCTGATAATTGCGCCTTCACGCGAATTGGTGCAGCAAATAGAGCAGGTTTGGCGCAGTATGGGTACTGGATTTAGGGTGGTAACTTGTTATGGTGGTCGTCCGTCGAACGGTGAAAAGCATGAACTGGCCAAATTGCCGGCTTTGATAATTGGTACGCCTGGGCGACTGCAAGATCATGTTGAACGTGCAAACTTTTCGGTTGAAACTATCAAAACGTTGGTGCTCGATGAGTTTGATAAATCGCTCGAAATGGGTTTTACTGTTCAGATGGAAACCATTATTAGTCATATTCCTTCATTGAATAAACGCATTCTTACTTCGGCTACTGATGCCGTTTCAATTCCTGAATTCACAGGAGTTAAAAATCCAACAAAACTTGATTTTTCTTTGAAAGATAATGCTTTAGCCGGATTAAAGACTTTTGTTTTAAAAGGAGAGAATAACGACAAGTACGATTTGCTTTTTCGTTTATTATGCTTTTTAGGCAACAATTCGAGCCTTGTTTTTTGCAATCAGCGCGACGAAGTAGAGAAACTGAGCGCTTATTTAACAACGCGTAAATTGGCCAATGAGTTTTTTCATGGCAAACTAGAGCAAAATGAACGCGAAAAAGCGCTTTCGAAGTTTCGAAATGGCAGCAGTTGTGTTTTTATTTCTACCGATTTGGCCTCGCGGGGG
>JAIFKX010000126.1 GCA_020049335.1 Paludibacter sp.
GACCATGCCGAAGGTGAAATCTGGTTTTTATCTTCGAGCCATCCCCTACCCTGACTGTACAATTTTGAATCGGGATATTGCAAAATAGACCGATATAATTTCAGTTGATTAACCGCTTCGCGATAAAAAAGTGTATCGCCCGTGAGCCACCCTGTTTTTGCCATGCGAGCAATATAATCCTGCACGTAATCAATCAACATGTAATCACCCTCTCCGTGGCGAATACAAATAGCACCTTCGGGCGTTCGGACTAAATTCCGCATCATTCGGCGACTCTCGTTGATGTAAGGAACGACGAATGAGCTATCTTTTTTAAGTTGAAAATAAGCAAAATAAACATCGCAGAAAGGTGATTTTTCGTAAGGCACTGCTTTGGAAAACTGAAAGTTACGTAACGAAAAAAATCTGTCGACAGCTCCTAAATATGTTGTATCGCCTGTATGTTGTATATGACGAATGATAGCTTCCACATTCAAATCGAGCGTGTAATTACCTGACACATCAGCCGATGTTTGAAAATTGTTGTGTTGCTGCAAATAGCTGGTAATCAGGGAGTCGGGAATGCTTGTTTGTGCAAATAGAGAGGCACTGATAGAGAAAAAAAATAAAAAAACACCCCTTGTGATTGCAATGTATGTCCTAAAATTTTTAATATGGTTCATTGTGATTTCAATTAAAAGTGTCATCCAACAAGTGATATATTGTGTTTTGCAAATTTACTACCTACGACTTCAACTTGTGTTATAAAATGAGTCCAAAATATAGGACAAATGTACCAAATATAGTATTGAACAAAAAAATCTACTTTAGGCAATAAATCCGAAAGTTGTATTTTTAAATTGGATGATTGTAGTATGCTTGTAATTATGTTTAAAGTTATTGTAATTTTGTGCAGCATCTATTATTTGTACAATAATATATTGATAATGAACTAAAAATGCTAATAAAGAGAATTTATTTACTACTATCTATTATCTGTATAGCGTATCTTTATATCATATTAGTTTTTTAAAAATACAACTAGTTTGAATATGTTTTAAAACCTGTTTTAAAACATAAATATAGCAGTAGTACTAAAATGCATAATTTGCGTGTAATAATTAAATCACACAATAATGGAAGTTGACATCTTAAAATCGTATATCAAGGAATTGCGAAATGGCTCACACAAAGCATTTAATGCCATTTACGACATGTATGCCGACAAGCTTTACGGGTTTGTTTTTGCGCATACCAAATCGCGCGAAATGGCGAATGATATTGTACAGGAAACTTTTCTGAAACTGTGGGCCATGCGCGAAAGCCTTTCGGTGGAAGGGTCGTTGCAAGCCATGTTATTTACCATGTCGCATCATAAAATGATTGATACATTTAGGGCTCAAATCAATAAAGTAGAGTTTGAGGATTATATCGAGTTTATGGAAAATACTGATTTGGGCGACAATGCCATCGAAAAGAAAATTTACTATGATGATTTTCTGAAAGCATTGAAACTTTGCAAAAGCCTATTGCCACACCGACAAATGGAAATTTTTGAAATGAGTCGCGAGAATGGAAAAAGTATAGTAGAAATAGCTTCTGAATTGAAAATATCGGAGCAAACAGTTAAAAATCAGCTCACATCGGCTATGAAGACACTAAGAACAGAACTTGTAAAATACAATTTAATATTCTTAGTATTTTTTGAAATGTGTTATAAAGCATAAAATTAGACTGGTACAAAAATTCATTACCTACGTGTAACAGTAACAATACAGAAAATGGAAAACTACATTAAAATACTATATAAGAAGTTTATATACGGCACCATTAGCAAAGATGAGTTTTTGGAAATGCGCCACGAACTGAACAAATCGGATTTGCCAGCACTGAAAAGCCTACTTTCGGATGAATGGAATGAAGATCTTAATTTGGACGTAATGACCGACAAAGACAAGGAAGATATTCGCTCGAAACTCAATTTCTATGTAGAGTATGACAAAAAACGAATTTTCCGCAAACGCATAACTCAGATAGCTGCCGCTATTATTCCTTTTGTATTTATTTTATCGGCAGTACTTTATATTCAACAGCCAGCAGCCAAAGTTGAAAAAGATTTTGTAGTATCAGTAAAACAAGGCAACCGCGCTCAAGTAACATTACCTGATCAATCAAAAGTATGGATGAACTCCAATAGTAAGTTGATTTATCGGAATGGCGAAAATAATACGCGCGAAGTAAAATTGATAGGCGAAGCATTTTTCAAAGTTTTCAAAGATAAAAGCAGACCTTTTATTGTTTCGGCAAATAACATTCAGGTAGAAGTGTTGGGAACATCGTTTAATGTAAAAGCCCGAAATGGCTCAGATATTATTGAGACCTCGTTGGTCGAAGGTAGTATCAAATTATCAGGAACTGAATTGACTCAAGACTATCAATTGAAGCCCAATGAAAAAGCAACATATTCAAATTCACTCAAATCTATCAAAATAGAATCTACTGACAATGAGGTTGAAACAGCATGGAAAGACAATAAATTACAATTCAAATCGGAGCGATTTGGCAATGTGGTAAAACGTTTGGAAGAGTGGTATGGTGTGAAAATTATTTCCAAATGTCCGACTATCGAAAATGACATTATAAGTGGTGCATTTAAAGGTGAAAGTTTGGAAACAGTGCTTGAAACCTTTGCAATTCAATATAAAATAAAGTACAGTAATAAAGGAGATTCGGTGGTGGTGTTGTATAATTAGAAGAGTTTGAAGAGTTTGAAGAGTTTGAGAGGTTTGAGGTTTGAAGAGTTTGAGAGGTTTGAGGTTTGAAGAGTTTGAAGAGTTTGAAGAGTTTGAGAGGTTTGAGGTTTGAAGAGGTAGATTTTTTTTATAATACTATAATAATCAGAATAATGAAATTACTATTCAAGAAACCAACCGTATTAGGTGTTGGGTTGCTCCTTGTATTTTTGTTGATAGGAAGTGTGGGCTTTGCACAAAATCCGAATCAAAAAATATCCATCAGAGTACAAAATATATCTGTTAAGGAATTAATTAAGGTAATAGAAACCAAAACTACTTACACAGTTGTTTATCGCGACGCATTGGTTGATGATAAAAAAGACATTACCATAAATGAAGATAACAAGCCATTGATAGATGTTTTGAAATCAAGCCTATCTCCTAAAGGCTTACAAGTTGTATTTAACAATAATACAATTGTAATTACAAAAAAAAACGCCGAACCGCAAATAACTAGTAAAACCAAAATAGTTTCGGGTGTGGTTCTCGACGAAAAAGGACTTCCAGTTATTGGTGCAAGTGTAATCATCCCCGGAACAAATATTGGTGTAGCTACAGACATAAACGGACGCTTTAGCTTGGAAGCGTTATCGAATTCTAAAATACGAATAAGTTATATTGGCTATGATGCAAAGGAGGAGCTAATTAATGGAAGTTCGGATATGAAAATTTTGTTAGAACCAACTCCACAGGCTTTGAAAGAAATAGTAATTACAGCACAAGCAATTGGGCAAAAGAATGCTATCCGTCAACAAATCAATTCAAATACCATAAAAAATGTAGTCGCAGCCGACCGTTTGCAAGAGAACCCAGATGCAAATGCAACTGAAGCTATCGGTCGTCTTCCGGGCATTTCGGTACAACGAAGTGGTGGTGAGGGTGTTGGTCTGGTGATAAGAGGATTGGAACCTAAATATACTTCGGTTACTCTAAATGGGGTTCTGATGCCTTCGTCTTCAGGTGGTAGTCGCGAAACCAATATATCGGGAATATCACAATATGTACTTCAGGGTGTAGAGGTTTATAAATCATTAACTGCAAATATGGAAGCAAATTCGCCTGCCGGAACAGTAAATCTTACACTTAGGGAGGCCGCAAAAGGCTTTCGTTCCAATTTGATGGTTCAAATGGGCTTTAATAATATGAATAACTACTTTGGGAACTATAAACTTCAGGGCGAAATAAGTAACCGTTTTTTTGATAATAAACTGGGAGTTTTCTTTACGGCAAGTGCCGAAAAAGTGAATAGAAGTACGCAAACTATAAGTGCAGGATACAGCTTATTCTCTAACAATATAAATGATGGTATGTTGATCGATGGTGTAAATCTAAACAATATTCAAAAAACAAAATATCGAAGATCTGCAATGTTATTACTCGATTACAAAGTTTCGCCATCTACAACTTTAAATTTACATGGACTATATACCTATACCAGTGATGATACACAAACTCAATCGAAAAGCTTTAGTGCATCCGGTCGTAATGAGAGTATGGGCTTTGGTTATACTCCTAATGCAAATAACAATATATTTCAAACAACTCTAAGTGGGTTGACTAAACTCAACTTTCTTAAAATGGAACTGGATTATGGCTTGGCTTTTTCACATAGCTTAGGAGGTACTCCTCTGTCACGAAGTTGGGGTTTTGCATACACGCCACCGCCCACTGAGGCCACCTTTAGTCAGGAGTTGCGCAAGGAAAGTACTCCCGAAGAGATTGTTGCTCTTTATAATGATATAGATGCATCAGATAAAACCTTACTCCTAAATAATCTTGGCATGTCTAAAAGCAGTTCTTCGGAGCAAAATTTCACTTCCTATCTCAATATAAAAATACCCTTTAAAATAGGAGATATTATTTCGGGCAATGTGAAATTTGGGGGAACATATCGAAACAAATCAAGATTAAGAGATGTTCTTTCAGGTTCACAACTCATTCCATCCAATCAGTTTGGGCGAAAAATGTTATTAGACTCAATCCCTTGGTTGGTTTCAAATGGATTGGAGAACGCTATAACGGCAGAAGGTTTGAGAGATTATCAGGTTAATAATTTTATGGATGGGAAGTACGATTTTGGATATGCTTATGATTTTGATAAACTAAACCAAATTACCGACAAATGGTCGCAAATGTCGGAGTACTATTTTAAACAGGGAGTCAATGTTTGGGATCCAATTTTTGGGAGCAAAAGCAAAATCGGATTTCAACAGAATATTGCCGCTACGATGCTTGGCGATCAGGATATTGTTGAGAATTACGGTGCAGGCTATTTAATGACTGAAATAAATTTCAAGGATTGGATGATGTTTATGCCTGGTATTCGTTACGAAGAAACCAATGCGCGGCTGAATGGTTTTTATGCCATCGAACCAACTTTGGCCGACCCTATTTACGAAAAGGTTTCAGGGAGTCCAACTACTGCTACTCGTAGCGATAAATTTTTGTTACCCATGGTGCATCTAAGAATAAAACCCACAAAATATTTTTACACGCATATAGCGTATACAAAAACGCTTAGTAGACCTGATTTTAATTCAATTTCGCCCAATACATGGGTTAATACAGGTATTCCTCCATTTGTGTACGTTGCAAGTAACCCACATTTAAGAGCTGAACAATGGACAAATTACGATGTTCAATTAACGCTACATGGTCAAAAAATTGGACTTTTTTCAGTGAGTGGATTTTATAAAACTGTACAAGATAAGATTTGGAATAGAGCCTATGATAGAATAAAAGGCGATCCTATTATCGAACCTTTTCGAGACGCAGATTTAGTAAAAGTATCAATTGTCGAGAATCATCAATATCCAATCTTTCTAAAAGGAGTGGAAGTTGAATTGCAAACCTCATTTTGGTATCTACCAAAGCCGTTTAACTATTTTACTTTAACCACCAACTATACCTATACAGATTCTGAAACTCAGAATCCATATAGTTATACTTACGTCAAATCAACACCAAATCCAGCGGGAGGTCGTCCAATAATGCAAACAATTCGAGTGGACTCTACCACCACAGGAGTTATGTTATTTCAACCAAAGCATATTGTAAATGTTTCGCTTGGTTTTAACCGAAAAGGATTAAACGTTTGGCTCTCATACCAATATAATGGAATGATTTATACCGGAATTAATCAAAAACTTGAGGGGCTAAATTCGTTAAAGGAATTTTATAATCGTTGGGATACGCAAATATCTCAAAAGTTCTCAGGAAAACTGAAAGGGCTTGAGCTGGTAGCCAATATTGCCAACTTAAGCAACTTTACCGAAACTTCACGACTTGTGGCTAATCCGAGACCAATTTATATGGAGAGATATGGTTGGACTGCTGATGTAGGTTTGAGATATAAATTTCAATAATAAAATACTAACAGATAGCTTCTGCTAGTAAAAAATTTTAAATTTTGCCTATGCTAAAAATTAAGTATTAAACAGGTAATCTTCCGCCTCCAGAAACATGACATTTCGAAATTGGAAATAACAAATCAATTTTATTAAATCTATAAAAATTAAATAGTATGAAAACAAAAATTACAATTAAACTAATTACGCTTCTTTTATTAGTTAGCATTTATGGCATTGCGCAAACAGTTCTGGTTGTTGAACCGGGCATAGGAACGCTTAATACTGCTATAAATACTTACAAAGGCACCAGGATATATGAATTAAAAGCAGGAGAATGGTATCAACTAAGTGCTATCATCGAAAATGTAGATTATCATCTTCAGATTATTGGACAAAAACCTATTAACGGAGGAATGCCAGCAACAGTTCAAACAGGCACTGATGCATCTGGGGCTGTGTTATTTCAGATGTTTACCACAAAGGGCGATATAACGCTTAAGAATATCTATTTTGTAAATGCCGATTTACTTGGCGTAACCGCTACTTACTTTTCGATAAACTCAAAAAAGGATAGTAGAACAATTATCGATAACTGCGTTATCGATCCGGTTTGTCAGGCAAATGGTATTCAATTTGAGCAATCCAATGCAAAAATGTACTTTACAAACAATTTATGTATTCGTGCAGGACACCAGCTCGCGCCTAACGATGGGTTTATGTTTGTTACACAAAACAATTCTGGAGCCGGTTTTGATTCACTCTTAGTCCAGAATAACACCTTTGTATGTATGGGTACTGGTATGCATGCAGGTGGTTATAACGCTGTTGTTGATAATTATTCAAAATGGGATCACAATACTTTTGTTGAACAAAAAAGTCAGATTGACTGGCAAATTTGGGAAAAAGAGTATTATTGGACAAATAATTTAATGTTTGATGTGCAAACACAACCATGGAGTCCATCGTGGCAACCAATGCCTGGTGCCGATAAAGGTTTTCCATTACCTGGAATGATATATGCCGATACTATTCCCGGCGATATTTTGCCATCAACAACAGTGCAATTTGTGGAATACAATATGCACTACCGTAATCCAAAATTCTATAGCATGGTAAGTGAACTGAATGCGCAAGGTAAAATCGATGGAAAAACAACTATACTAAATTTACAATCCATCATTTGGCCCAAAGATTCGACATCATCAAGAGAAACCAATATGTTTGCAAATGATACATCTTTCCCATTGTGGAAATATGGTAATACAACTACCGACGTTGATCCTCAATGGGCTGATTCACGGATTTATACTATGTCCGATAATTTTGTAAAATGGACAAAACCTGCCACCATGATTCATGCCATGAATTATGCCCCAAATAGTTTGCCGCCAGCTTCAGCATGGACTCAGTTCTTTTGGGATCCAGATGGAGATGTCTCAAATAACTCTACATGGCCGGTATTCAATGGGGTTTATAGCAATGCTGCTATGTTAATAGGATCAATCGAAGGTTTACCGTTGGGAGACTTAAACTGGTTTCCTACAGCTAAAGCATTGTGGACAAAAAACAAAACAAGAATTGATGACCACATGAGAGCTGCAGTTGAAAGTAAGCTTGATATGATATCTGGGTTTAAATCTTTGAACTTATCAGATATAAAAACGACTTGTTATCCAAATCCCTTCACTAACGAATTAACAATTTCATATTCGGTTAAAATTCAAGCCGATGTAAAATTAACAATCCTAACTCTTAACGGGCAAACTGTTAAAGAATTAGTTAATCGTTCGGAAGCTGTTGGAGAATATTCTGCTAAATGGAATGGGGAAAACCACAGCGGAGAAACACTTCCAAATGGATTGTATTTGTACCGACTGCAAATTGGCAATGAAGTAGCAAGTGCCCGAATATTAAAAAAATAAATAAATATGAGCCACGCATTCAAATTGATAATTATCTTCTCTGTTACATTCCTGTTCTTTGTAACAGCCTCAGAAAAAGATAAATACAACAACCATTCATTATTAGAGAGATGTTTTATCACCCCTCCTAGCAGTATCCAAACCAGTGTATATTGGTATTGGATTTCGGACAATATTTCCGAAGAAGGAGTTGTAATGGATTTGTATTCGATGAAAAAAGCAGGCATCAATCGTGCATTTATTGGCAATATAGGGTTGAATGATATTCCCTATGGAAAAGTAAAGATGCTTAGCGATGAATGGTGGAAAATTCTGCATACAGCACTGAAAACTGCAACAAAACTCAATATAGAAATTGGAATATTTAATTCACCAGGCTGGAGTCAATCAGGCGGTCCATGGATTAAAGCAGAGAATGCCATGCGCTACCTTACAGCCTCGGAAACGTATGTCAGTGGTCCATTAAAATTTTCTCAAAAATTAAAAAAACCAAACGACCTTTTTCAAGATGTAAAAGTAATTGCATATCCATCGCCTAAAAATAATCAACTGAAATTAAATACTGAAACTGGGGTTGTAAGCTCATTACCTGCTATTACAGAACTGTCAAAATTAGTAGATGGCGATAAAAATACAGGTATAACTATTCCTGTTGCAGGCGAATTTATTCTCAACTTTGAGAGCAAAGAGCCCTTTACAGCACGTAGTCTTTCAATTACAACCACCGAAATGCCAATTTTGGGGACTGTTCTTTTTCAGTGCAAAGAAAAAAACAACGAGTATAGGACTATCTCTGAATTTCAAATTAACCGTACTAATTCTACACTCAACGTGGGTTTTAAACCTTATGCACCTGTAGTAATTTCATTTCCAGCTACAATATCTTCTAACTTTCGAATTGTTTTCAAAGAATTTAATCCAACTAGCGGAATAGCAGAAATAGAATTGAGAACCGCACCACGATTGGAACGCTTCAGCGAAAAGACATTGGCTAAAATGCACCAAACTCCACTACCCTACTGGAAAGAATACCAATGGGAATTACAATCTGACGTGGACGACAAAGCCACTGTAATTGATGCAGCAAAAGTAATTGATATAAGTAGCTTTTTATCGGCTGATGGCACCCTTAATTGGAATGTACCACAAGGTGATTGGGTAATTCAACGTTCGGGCATGACACCAACAGGGACAAAAAATGCTCCTGCATCGCCCGAAGCCACTGGCTATGAAGCTGACAAAATGAGTAAAAGCCATATAGAGAAACATTTCAAAGGTCATATTGGCGAGATTTTAAAACGTATCCCTGAAGCAGACAGGAAAACTTTTAAAGTAGTTGTTGCTGACAGTTACGAAATGGGTAGTCAGAATTTTACCGATGGTTTTTTAGCAGAATTTAAATTGAAATATGGCTACGACCCTATTCCTTACCTTCCCGTTTATGAGGGAATGGTCGTAAATAGTCAATTAGAGTCAGACAGATTTCTTTGGGATATGCGCCGAATGGTGGCCGACAAAGTGGCATACGATTATGTTGGTGGACTTAGAGATGTTAGTCATAAAAACGGGCTTACAATTTGGTTGGAAAACTATGGTCACTGGGGTTTTCCAGGTGAATTTTTAATGTATGGCGGTCAATCGGACGAAATTGGTGGTGAATTTTGGAGTGAGGGTGAGCTGGGAAACATTGAAAACCGTGCAGCTACTTCGTGTGGTCATATTTACGGTAAAACAAAAATATCCGCCGAATCAAATACCTGCGGTGGTGCTGCCTTTAGTCGAACTCCAGCAATGATTAAACAGCGTGGCGACCGTTTTTTTGCTGAAGGCATCAATAATACTTTGCTACATGTTTACATTTCGCAACCGTACAACGAAAAATCGCCAGGTATTAATGCTCCGTTTGGCAATGAATTTAATCGTAAAAACACATGGTTCTCACAAATGGATGTGTTTACGCAATACCTGAAAAGAACCAATTATATGCTTCAACAGGGACTTAATGTAGCAGACGTAGCCTATTTTATTGGCGAAGACACTCCAAAAATGACTGGTATTACCGACCCTGCACTTCCTATTGGTTATCAGTTTGATTATATGAATGCAGAGGTGATTGAGAAGTACATGACTGTGAAGGATGGTTTAATTACTTTACCTCATGGTACTCAATACCGAATATTGGTGTTGCCAAAATTGAAAACCATGCGACCTGAACTTTTAGCCAAAATTAAACAATTAGTGAATGATGGAGCGGTGGTATTAGGACCTGCACCCATGCGTTCGCCGAGTTTGCAAAACCAACCCGCTGCCGACAAACTGGTTCAAGCAATGGCAATGGAATTATGGGGAAATGTGGATGGAATAAAAGTAAAATCGCGCACTGTAGGTAAAGGAATGGTTATAAATGGAATGAACATGGATGAAGCGTTGAAAATGATTAACTGCGTACCCGATTGTAAACTACCTGAAGATAATTCAGTTCATTACGGTCACCGAACATTAAAAATCGGCGAAATCTTTTTTTTAACAAACCAAACAGCTGAAACAAAAGAAATTAAACCTGAGTTCAGGGTAAGTGAAATGCAACCTGAATTGTGGGAGGCTACAACGGGCAACATTCGCCCACTTCCCGCTTTTGTTCAAAAAGAAAATGTAACAGAAGTTCCCTTAAAACTTGCACCAAATGAAAGCGTGTTCATAGTTTTCCGTAAAAAAGCGAAAATAAATCCAATAAATACTGTTGCTGAAAATTATCCGAAACCGCTACTTATAAGCAATTTACAAAATCCGTGGTCGGTAAGTTTCGATGTTTCCCAAAGAGGACCTGTTAATCCTGTTGTATTCAAAACTCTCCAAGACTGGACAACTTCAACAAACGATAGTATCAAATATTATTCAGGAACGGCTTTTTATGCCAATAAATTTGAAATTAACAAATTGGAAAAAGGCAAAAATGTGATTATCAATCTCGGTAAATTTACCGGAATGGCAAAAGTTACATTAAATGGAGTTTATGCGGGAGGTGTCTGGACAGCACCATTCACACTTGATATTACTAAGTTAGTAAAAAAAGGAGTTAACGAGCTTAAAATAGAAGTAGTTAACAATTGGATGAACCGTTTGATAGGTGACCTGAGACTTCCTTTAGAACAAAGAAAAACATGGTGTGTTGTGAATCCTTATACCTTGGATAGCCCATTACAATCTTCTGGTTTAATAGGACCTATTGAAATATTATATGCTAATTATTGAATTGCTAAGCGAATAAATAATAACAACATAAATGGGAATCTTTTATCAAAATATACAGTTTATAGTTGCGGTTACATTAATTTTTGTATCCTCAAATAGAGTATGTTTTGCTGAAAGTAAATCAAAATTGAATAGACCGGTTAGTGCAAGTCTAAGTTCAATCGACTCAACACTAACTCCTGATTATTACAGAGATTTTTATACTGATACATGGGTAGCAACAGATGCACTTGGGCGAAAAATGCCTTCATTTAGTGAAGTTGGCTCTATAAAAAATGACAAAAAGCGTGTTGTCGGAATTTTTTATATCACTTGGCATACTCAAAATTGCTTTAATAAATTTACGAATCCGTATTCAGCAGATGTTTCTAAAATTTTAACAGCAGATACTACGGCTCGATTAAATGCGAAACATCCTTTATGGACTGATAAGATTTACCATTGGGGAGAACCTGAAATGGGATATTTCCTGAGTCAGGATGAATATGTAATAAGGAAAGATATGTCAATGCTTGCAGATGCGGGTGTTGATGTATTGGTAATGGATGTTACCAATGGACCCAGATATTGGGACGAATGGGAGGTTATTTTCAATACAATGCAAAAAATGAAGGCAGAAGGGAATAAAGTACCTCAATTCTGCTTCTGGGCTTATGGAGGACAGGTTATCACTGTAGTTCAGGATTTATACGATCGAATTTACAAGGAAAATCGCTTTAAAGATTTGTGGTTTTACTGGGATGACAAACCGCTTTTGCTGTACAATGGCGCTCCAATGTACAATCCATTCGGAAAAGAAATAAAACACCTGAATCTCCACTACGACTCTACCGCAATAACTGATGTGAATAATCCTCATTACATGGATATAGATTATACGGAGAAGTATTATAAAGATTATACCAAGGAAGTGAAGAACTTTTTCACGAAACGCACAATGTGGTGGGGTTATTATGAATGGGCAGGTGGGAGATTTGTAGGAACAGAGGATAATTGGAGTTTTGGATACAACCTCAATGATGATAGAGTGAAAGCGTTAAAATCAGAAGAACTACTTTCAATACATAACGGAAAACGGGAACAAGCAGCTGTTACTCCAGCACAACATCCTGCAAATACGACTGATAAAAACATGGGAGTAGGAAAATCATGGTCGCGAAAGTATGGACAGCCGCCACTTAATGAATATGATTCACCAGATTCAGCTTATGTCGCCTGGTTTGGAAAATATGTTAAGAACCCAGAGGGGTATGGAATTTATTTTCAGGAACGTTGGGATGAGGCTATTGAAGCCGATCCTGAATTTCTTTATATGAATGACTGGAATGAATGGACAGCAGGGAAATATCAACCCAAAGAAGATACTACACCATGGTTAGGACGAAGCAACCCATTCTATTTTGTTGATCAGTACAATGCAGAGTTTAATAGATGTATTCAACCAATGAAGGGTGGATATACTGACAACTATTACATGCAAATGGCTCAGAACATTCGTAAATATAAAGGCATAAGACCAACTCCCGAACAAAAAGGGTTTAATACAATAAAAATTGACGGGCAATTTAACGATTGGGAGAAAATTGTTAATGAGTTCAGGGATACTAAAGGAGATACATTTCATCGTAATCACAATGGATATGGCGGATTAAAATATATTGATGAGTCGGGTAGAAACGATATTGTAACGAGCAAAGTGGCTGTCGACAAACAAAACATAAGTTTCTATGTGGAAACAGTAAAGAAACTTACCCATTATACCGACAATAATTGGATGTTACTATTTATTGATTCCGACAACAATCATGAAACAGGATGGTATGGATACGATTATATGATTAATAAAAGCATTAAGAATAGCAGCACAACAACATTAATGCGCTATACTGGAGCTCAAGAGAAAAACGAATGGATTGAAATAGCGTGTTTAAAATTTAAACTCATCGATAACAAAATGGAAATAACTGTAGCTCGAGAGCTACTTACTCTCACTGGAAGTTCATTTACATTCGACTTTAAATGGAGCGATAATAGCGGTGACATAAAAGACCCGATATCGTTGATAATCAATGGTGATACTGCTCCCAACAGAAGGTTTAATTATCGTTTTATTTGGGAACAAAAATAAATTTTAAACAAATGAAAATATGAACTGTAACAAATTCATTAACAAAATTAACTTAAAATGTTTAATCATAAAAAATCACGCCTATGAAAAAACTGCTTAGCGGATAGAAACATATATGAATTAAGTCTATACAGTAAAAGATTTACAGATACTTTGCAAGAGTTCACACATAAAAAACAATTATGAAGTATAAATACAAATTTGAAATATCTTAAATTACTAATCGATGTCAATAATACAGATATAATTAATCGTATTACTGACTTTAGAAAAACAAAAAAAGTATGAAAAAAATTATGACATTCAACAAAATCAAAACATTTTGTTTCTTATTGGGCATTCTATTTTCTTTACAAATAAGTGCCACTTCGCCATTTGACAATGATAAACCGTCTACGGCATTTGTTCCTGCTTATTCACAAACATTCAACACCAGTTGGGATGGTTTTTCTTTTAACAAACAGTGGGATATGTTTACAACTTTTGTAGCTGCTGATATTCAGCTAGGATATTTAAAGTTTACAGCTGCAAAGCGCAATCTTGTATCAAAACTACCCTTTCAAACGCCAAGTATTATTACTGCAGATATTGATTATGCAAATGGCAGTAATTTTGGGGGAGTGGTAATCAGAGTCGATAATAATGTTGTACCTAACGCATTATCAAATGTATTAGGTACTGTATTTTGCAGAGATGGTATTGCATTTTTTCCAACAGCTGATGGTGCAAATATGACTGTTCATTTCACAGGCGTTTTAAATAATGCCAGCACTACTTATACCGATATTTTGGTGCCAAAACCAGCAGGAGTTACTAGTCTTATGCAAAGAGGAACTATCAGGGTTGAAGATTATGAAACTTCGGTATATGTTTATTATAACAATGCTCCATTTATACGAATCAACTTTGGAGCAAAAACTGGTAGCTATTATTCTTCCGGTGAAGTTTTTGATGCTGACATGGTAAGTAAAGGAACCTTTACAGCTATGGAGGTTATTGATAAAGGTAGAGTTGCTGTTGCTAAAAATGAAGTTGGAACAGAAGCGTTTAGATTGTATAGTGCATCAATTCAAACTACGGCTCCTGTTGCGATAGCTTTTGATAACGATAAACCTGTTGCAACTTTTAAGACTGCGTATTCACAACTATTTAACACTACATGGGATAGCCCCAACTTTTACAGCCAGTGGGACATGATTGATTCAAGTTCACCATTTGATGCGACTCATATAGCGACTGATTTTCTGCAATTTGCTTGGCCAGCCAGACGTATCCTTTGCTCAAAAATGGTTTATTCACAACCCTATATATTTGAAACCGATATTGACTACGTATCTATTACTAATAACGGTGGTGTAGTAATAAGAGCTAAGGCAAATGGTAATATTGATGAGTTACAAGTACCTGCAGATGGAACAGTTGTCTTCAACAGAGAAGGAATTGCTATTTATCCAATGGCCGATGGCTTAAATATGGTAATCCAATTTACAGGTCCGATTGCCGATCCAACAACACCTTTAACAAAGATTCTTGTTCCAAAACCAGCTAATATCAAAACTCTTGTAAAAAGAGGTATATTAAGAGTCGAAGATTATGGAACAACCATATATATTTATTACGATGGTACGCCATTGGCGAAAATTAGCTTAGGCACTAAAGTTGGAAATATTTATACCTCAGGTGAAGTATTTGATGGAAGCTTAGTCTCGTTGGGCACTTTTACAAGTATGGAAGTAGAAGAAGTGGGTAAAGTCAGTATTGCTCATAGGCTTGCAAATGCCAAGGTTTATAGTGCTGAAATTAAAGTAGCCTCTACAAACTTTGACACCGATAAACCAGTTAGAACATTCAATACATCTTACGAAGAAAGATATAATACGACATGGGATGCAACTAAGTTTTATAATCAATGGTATGCTATTAGCGATAACTGTTTCGGAGCTTCGGATATTACAAATGGTTATTTGCAATTCCAATGGGCAGAAAAACGTATAATACTTTCAAAAACAGCCCTTACACCCCCTTATATTTTCCAGACAGATATCGATTATGCTACAAACACTAATCGTGGTGGAGTTGTTATCAGAGCGGTTCCAACAAATACTCTTGAAGAATTACAAGATCCCGGAACAGGTTTAGCTGGATTTAATCGTACAGGGATAGCATTTTATCCTAGTGCCGATGGAACAAATATGATTATACAATTCTCTGGAAACGAAGCTGATCAATTAACTCCTCATGCACGTATAAATGTTCCTAAGCCAACTGGTATAACCAGCTTATTAACAGGTATTGGTAGGCTAAGAATAGAAGATTTTGGAACAAGCATTTATGTATATTACAACAATGTTCCATTTGCACGTATAAATTTAGGTAGCAAATCGGGAAGCATCTATTCATCAGGAACTGTCTATAATGCTGCCATGCAGACACTTGGAACGTTCACAGACATGAGAGTTGTAGAGTATGGAAAAATTTCGGTTGCACAAAGAGATGCTGTTCTTAGATTGCATGGATCAATGATTCAATTAGCAGACCCAATAGCTCCTGCAGCTCCAATCATTACAAGTATTACTCCAGGAGATGGTAAGTTGACTGTTGAATTTACACCTGGTGATGATGGTGGATCTCCAATTACCAATTACGAATACACTACCGACTATGGAGCAACTATACAAGCATGTTCTCCTGCTCAAACAACAAGCCCTATAGTGATTACAGGATTAACAAATGGTACATCTTATGGAGTTTTGATTAGAGCCTTAAATGCGATTGGTGCGGGTACCCCTTCAAATTGGTTGGCAGCCACTCCTTCTCAAACAACATTCGTCAACAATCCAAGCTCTAAACTTGCTATTTATCAAATGGGATCGAATATCTTAATTGATTTAAATGGTTTAAGTGGACAACAATTGATTTCAATTTTTGATATGCAAGGAAAACAATTGATGATACGTCAAGCAGTTGGAGGTGAAAAATTAGCATTAGCAACTACTTTGAAAAGCGGTGTGTATGTTGTAAAGGTACAAGATACCGAAAAATCGTATATACATAAATTAACAGTTAAATAGTAGAATATTTGAATTATCAGTGTTCACTACCAATGTGAACTTTACAGACAAAATGGGGCTATTTAAAACACTCAAAATAGCCCCATTTTACATTTAGCCTAAAAATATTTTAATCTAAATTTACTTTCATTTTTCTAAATTTCAACCAAAAGTTCAATTTTTATTTAGTTATATATTCTCAATTAGTAAATAATTATTGGTATCAAAAATAACAAAATCATGAAAAAAATCACATCGTTCTCACGAATAAACATAGTATTTATTATATATTTTCTTTTTCATACTATGTCATCAAAAGCTGTATCACCTGAATTTGATGGTGACAAACAAACTAAAAGCTATAATACGGAATATGCCCAAATCTTTAACACTACTTGGGATAATACCAAATTTTATAATCAATGGGATATGGTTGATGCAAGTGCAGCATTTGATGCGAGTGATATTACTTCAGGATATTTGAAGTTTGCATGGATACCAAAACGTATAATTCGTTCAAAAGCAACCTATTCTGTGCCGTATGAATTTTCTGCACATATCGATTATTCTGCAGGCAGCAGTCGCGGAGGTATGATAATTAGAGCCCAAACGGGGGGGGCAGTCGAAGATTTACAAGACCCTGCAACTTCAGGCCTGGGATTTAACAGAGAAGGAATCGCATTTTATCCTACCGATGATGGACTTAATATGATTGTTCAATTTACAGGTGTCGTAAACGGATACACCACACCGGTAACAAAAATACAAGTACCTAAACCAACTGAAATATCAACTCTTCGTGCCATAAATGGCGGTACATTAAGGATAGAAGATTATGGAACTTCAATTTATGTATATTATAATGGAACGCCTTATATCAGAATTAATTTAAGCGGTAAAACAGGAAACATCTACACTTCCGGAACAGTTTATGATGCCAACATGCAAGTTATGGGTACTTTCACGGGCATGGAAGTGGAAGAGTTAGGTAAAGTGGCTATTGCACAGAGAGATGCAGCACTCAGGTTGTATAATGTATCAATAAAAACAAATGTAACACCGTGGGTTGAACCCGTTACCACAACTTTCAATGCTGAGTACACCCAAACCTTTAATACTGCATGGGATGGCGTGAAGTTTAATAATCAATGGGAAGCACTTGGACCATTTGACGCAACTGATGCTACATCTGGTTATTT
>JAIFKX010000268.1 GCA_020049335.1 Paludibacter sp.
AAATTAGTAATGATAATA
This sequence comes from Paludibacter sp., assembly GCA_020049335.1. Classification (GTDB taxonomy): domain Bacteria; phylum Bacteroidota; class Bacteroidia; order Bacteroidales; family Paludibacteraceae; genus Paludibacter. Next base: position 19 of record JAIFKX010000268.1, read on the forward strand.
ACAATATTAGATTGGTTGTTTTTCAGAGACGAAACTAATCAACACCCCTTTAGGGGCTTGGGGCGGAAATATGCAAAATTAGCTTGACGGCTATGCTTTATGAGAGGGGGGCAAGAGAGGGAATTGCGGTCTGCAACTAATTTCAATGCTACTTTGGTAAAGCATTCAGAATACGTCGATAATTTTACCGGCTCCGGCGTATTTTACGCCTTCAATTTTTCCACCAAAGCCCACAGCCCCAAATTCAACGCCTATACTTAGCAAGTAAGTTAAACTCTCATGCTCTTGTTTAGTAAATTTTTCGTCGTATTGAATTTCAAAAAGCTGCTCAGCTATCATGTCGTTGGTCGAGAGCCATTCCGAACTTTTGGACATGCTCAAGCCCGAAGCCCAATCGTGTTTTGGTGAATACTTAGAATGCCGATTATCAGGAGTGAAATAATAGTCCGAAATAATGCCAAAGCTAACTATTATTCTGAAATAGGGCAACTTACGCACGTTGAGCAGTTCGCGCGAAGTGATGAATGTAGGAAAGCGAACCGAAGCATACATTTTTTCGGTATCTACTTGTATCGCAGGCTGTACACCAAGCAAGGCATTAAGCGCATAGTTGCGGTTCAGGCTAAAGCCCTTCAGCTCTTGCTTATAAGCCGACAGAAGCAGACTTCGTTCACCCACTATATGTTCGGTATCGGTTTTCAGTATATTTTTACCCAAACCATTCCATACCGGCGACACATTGTAGTCGGCCAATGGATATACATCCCCAAGGGCATATTTTAACGCCTGCGAAAACAAAACACAAGCCTTCCATTCCACCTGATGCTTGCGTACCGTTTCGAACTCAGGGCCTACCTTCATTCGCCTGGCTTTTGGGCCACCCTTTGCCCGAACTATCATTTTATCGCTACCGGGCAAAAAATAGCACGATGCCGTACCAAAGCCCCCCGACATTTTAAGAATACCTTTCGAAATTGCCATCTTTTAATTTACTATTTATTCAGTTACTATTTACCATTAATTATTAATCACTATTTCGGCTCACCTTCGCTTCATCTATACCACATATTCTATACATAGATACATCAACCTAATTGCATACAGAAATCAATCACAAAGATAAAACAAAGATATTACATATTTTATTAAAATCTGTAAAAACACTGTAATAATACTGTGATTGTACTGTGATTGTACTGTAATAAAAGTAAGGAGAGTGTATTGATGCATACTATACACACTATATATACACCGAATGGATACCTTGTCATTCCGATACAATACGAGTGGCACTTGCACGTCTACAAATGTCCTGCATATAAAAACTTTTGTAAAAACCGCCAAACGATATTGATTAAATGAATTAAATTTTTTACTTTTGACGCTGGAAATAATTATCATCGCAGATACGCAATGCATTGCGTATCTACAAAAAACGATAACACTCTTATTTATGAAAGAGAACTTTGATAAAGAACGAATTATTAATTACTGGATTGAAAGTTCCGATAAAGATTTCAAAACTATGAATGATTTGTACGAAACAAAAAACTATAGCTAGTCGCTTTTTATGGGTCATTTAGTAATTGAGAAACTGCTCAAAGCTTTGTTCGTTAAAAGAATAGGAGAATATCCTCCACTAATACATGATTTGCGAAGAATATGTGAAAAATCGGGTATTGAACTTGACATGCCGCAACAAATAATTCTTGATAGTATTACCCGTTTCAATATAAATGCCAGATACGACGATTATAAGCAAAGTTTTTATTTACTTTGTACTGAAAGCTTTACAAATGAGTGGGTTGAAAAAATAAACAATTGCAGATTATGGATAAAAGAGCAGCTCTAAAAATAAGCCGTGAATATTTGAAACGTGTACGAGAATCAAATTTGAATTTCTCTGAAGCATGGTTGTTTGGCTCTTATGCCAAAGGAAATCAGCACGAAAATAGCGATATTGACATTGCGATTGTGTTGAGTAACAACGAAAATCACACTTTTGAAACAGACGTAAAACTAATGGTTATTCGTAAAGGAGATGAAACATTGATAGAACCTCATGCTTTTAGTAAAAATGAATTCAATATCAATACACCCATTGTAAATCAAATTTTAAAACATGGTGAACGATTAAAAATATAATTTTTCAACCCACAACTTAAGTCCCACGGAAGCAACTCTGTGGGACTTTTTTTTGGTTAGCAAACGCCAAGCTACAAAATACGGATGCCATTTGCACGACTCAAAACCCTGCAATATTAAAAAGCAAACTTCAACCCTCAAATTTAGTAACAAATAAGCGAAACTGTGAATAATTTTTTGTAGTTTTGCGGGGTTGAAAAAAAAAATGGCATTACTATGTACCGAACTTTTCTATTGATTATTACCATTATAATAGCGACATCTGCTTTTTCGCAAAACGAGAATAAGGACACTGCCGTTTACGAAAACGTAAAAATAAGATTGATAAATGGTAAAAGTAGTAATGTAAAAAAACTGCATTTTGTAAATGACACGACCATAACTTTTTTCAGCTCACACACACTCCAACCAATAAACATGAATACTTCGCAAGTAAAAGAACACAATAACGACGTTGCCTTTATATCCTTCGCCTCGCGTCAGGATGACAAGGACGCCTTTGTGTGGTAAATAGTATTATGTTAGGCCAAAACATCACCATGCAAATACGATTTGAAAATATAATCGGGATTTTCGAAATACAAACTACTATTTAGGTCTTCCAATTTTCGACTTATCCACGAGTTATACACTTCCATCAGTGCGCTAATAATATCGGTAGTGTTCCTATGTTGGCAAACATTTAAAATCAGCCGGCAATATACTTTGCCAATGTCCCAAAAGCTTGGAATACTGTACTTGGATTCGGCCACATTATCGAAATATCCTTGTTCGATACCTGCACTCTCAATCAACTCATCAGCTATTTTATCAATATTATCGCTGTGATACACATCGGCCAACTCAAAAATATGTTGTAGTTTGGCTTTGCCAATGGCATTAACAACCACCGAACGATGGTTACGGGTTAGCCGTGCTATGTGTTCAATCAGGCTGCAAACATAAAATACATCGTTACCCAATTTCGAATCTCTACCTTCCATGTTTTTCCGATTTAATAAAGCTTATACAATTCAGCGCTTTGGCAGTGCAAAAGCATATTTGATGTGTAGGGTGTTTGAATTTTGCCAAAATCCAAAATTGTTCTTTGGTCAATATCCCATTTATATAATCCGACACATAATTGTAGATTTGGTCGTTAGCCATGGGGCCACTCACAACATCATAATTATGTTCAATTCCAACACGACTTTTCACCACAAAATCGAGCCATTCTTCTGTCATTTCCGAAAAGTTTAATATTTTCAAATCTGCCGTAGGTTTAAAATCATAAACACTTACAATAGCTGTTTCATAGCGCTTTGCCCAACGGATAGCCTGTTCCTGAATGTCGGTACAGTAAAATCCCACACCAAAATCTTTGGCATATTTCCCTGGAATAATCTCAGGCAAACGTATTTCTATATATCCTCCGTGATAGATCATAAACAACAAAATGGTTCGTTTTTTTTTACAATGCAAATATAAACGAAATCTACGAATGTGGCAAACATCGCCTTTAAGCCGGCAAATGCGCTTTCCGTTGCACGGGATGTAACACACAATGACAAGGTAGCATTTGTGGGGTAAATGCCGGGGGTTGATTTATTCCATTTTTTCAATAACAAATATGCGGAAAATATGAATAATTTTTTGTAGTTTTGTGGGGTAAAAAAGAAACACAAATTCTTTAAAAAAACCTATTACGAATACTTTATGTTGTTTGAGAAAAATCCAACTACTGAAACCAAAGAAATTGCTCAAATTTTCAATAATACTGTGGCTACATACAAGTATTATTGGTTTGTTTCAATACTTGACATTGTTGTGAAGGAACAGCGCCGACAAATTTCTTTTTGGGAGATTATCGTCGGAATGGTTGTTGAGGCTTGGTATCCAATTCATTATTTCCGATTGTCTTTTGGAAAGTCCGATTCACTTTACATGCAAATCATTGAAATACAAAAAGAACTCAATATCCCTATTGATGCTAAAAAGAGCTATATCAAAAGTCAACTAAACAAAAATATAGACTCACCAAAAATAAAAAGTCTTTTACGTGTTTTTGCGTTAAATGTACCCTATCGCTTTTTGTCTCCTTGGATAAAATATACTACTGACACAGAAGTTGTTCGTCTATCTCAATCATTTACAAACAATTGTATTTATGCAATCAAAGGAGAAACTATAGAAATAAATCCGAAATGGGAACAATATCTTACTGAAAACTACTTGGTTTTACGTGATTATACTTTTTGGAATTTGACTATTTTTCTTCAAAAACGGAATCCGAATGTACCGGATGTGCCATCCAAATTAGTTAAACCAATTTTACGAGACTCACTCTTAAATCAACGACATTTTTGGGATGCTTACATTGATATAAATCAGTCGATTAAATGTATTTATACCGGAAAAGAATTATACAAAAAGAATTATGATTTAGACCATTTTATTCCTTGGAGTTTTGTTTCACACAATTTATTGTGGAATTTACTTCCAGCTGATTCAAGCATTAATTCTTCTAAAAGTAATAATCTGCCTTCGTTGGATGAATACCTTCGTCCTTATGCTCAAATGCATCAAAAAGCGATTCAAGTTATATATCCAAAAAATCCAAACAACAAGCTACTTGAGGATTATCTCAACTTACACGATTCTATTTCGGAATTGACAAGACTTTCGGAAACTGATTTTTTGAATGTCTTTCAAAAAACATTTTCACCTATGGTTCAAATTGCTGAAAATATGGGATTTAGATATTGGAATAAACCATTTCAAGTATGAAAAAGATAATCAACAACCCGCATTTAACTGCCATTGAACGAACAGCTATGTCGTTCCCAACACGTTGGCTAAAACAAAACAACTTATTGCAAGGCGAGATATTGGATTTTGGATGTGGATATGGAGTTGACACGGATCAACTTCAAGAACAAGGATTTAACGTTATTGGCTACGACAATCATTTCAGACCCGATTATCCCTCAAAACGCTTTGATACAATCATCTGCAATTATGTGTTGAATGTATTAGAACCCAACGAACAAGCA
>JAIFKX010000215.1 GCA_020049335.1 Paludibacter sp.
ATATAATTAGAAGTAACACTAACTCTGTTCCCCTTCAGGGGTTAGGGGTAGGTAACTCTTATACAAACGTAAAAGACCTCGGCAATTTGCAAGAGGCAATTCAAGAAGCTTTAGAAATAAAGAAAAATCGCTTTGCTTACAAGCATATTGGCGAAAATAAAACGCTGCTGATGGTGTTTTTCAACTCAAGTTTACGCACACGATTGAGCACTCAAAAGGCGGGTATGAATCTGGGAATGAACACGATGGTGCTAGATGTAAATGCAGGTGCCTGGAAATTGGAAACCGAGCGAGGCGTTATTATGGATGGCGATAAACCTGAGCATATCTTGGAAGCTATTCCGGTTATGGCGAGCTACTGCGACATTATTGGCGTACGTGCTTTTGCACAGTTGGAAATGGTAAACCTGTTTTCAGCATGGAAGGAGCTACTACGCATCCTTTGCAAGCTTTCGCCGACCTCATAACCATTGAGGAATTTAAAGAAACGGCGCGTCCGAAAGTTGTTTTGACATGGGCGCCGCATCCCAAAGCATTGCCGCAGGCTGTTCCCAATTCGTTTGCCGACTTTATGAACGAGGCAAATGTCGATTTTGTCATTACTCATCCCGAAGGTTACGAACTCGCACCCGAATTTGTGCGTGATGCGCGTATTGAATACGAGCAGATGACAGCTTTCGAAGGTGCCGACTTTATTTATGCTAAAAACTGGTCGGCCTTCCATGACCCTTACTACGGAAAAATAATGAGTAAAGACATGGACTGGACTGTGAGCGACCGCCAAATGGCTGTAACCAACAATGCCCGCTTTATGCATTGCCTACCCGTGCGGCGCAATATGATTGTAACCGACGAAGTAATCGAAGGTCCTCGATCAATCGTAATTCCCCAAGCAGCCAACCGCGAAATATCAGCACAAGTAGTGATTAAAAGATTACTGGAACAACCCTAACCCCTAAAGGGAAATAATATTACCAATTATATTTATTACAATTAACATCAAAAAATTAACAAACAAAACTAATCTAACTCCCCTTTAGGGGTTGGGGGTCAATATGAATATAGAAGAAGTTATTGCATCGATTCGCAACGTGCCCGATTTTCCAAAACCAGGCATTTTATTTAAAGATATTACCACAGCATTTAAAGATGCCGAGGTGTTACATTATATTGCCGACGAGCTTTATTATTATTATAAAGACAAAGGTATTACCAAAGTAGTAGGCGTAGAAAGCCGCGGTTTTGTGTTGGGAAGCATTTTGGCTTACAAACTCGGAGCCGGATTTGTGTTATTGCGCAAGCCCGGAAAGTTACCATCCGAAACATTCAAAGTGAGTTACGACCTCGAATATGGTTCTGACACCCTCGAAATTCACAAAGATGCCATCGACGAAAACGATGTAGTGCTGCTCCACGACGACCTACTGGCAACCGGCGGAAGTGCGAGTGCTGCCTTAAAACTGCTCACCGAATTTGCTCACACCGAAGTATATGTGAGTTTCCTTATCGAACTCGAATTCCTGAATGGCCGCGATCGTTTGCATGGAGCGCAAGATATACATGCGTTGATAAAATTTTAAGAATTTTTCTGTTTACCAACCAATAACTTATGCTTTAATTTGGTATGATTGATTTAATAAGCAACAAACTCAATCCAACGACTATAGAGATTGAAAATCGTATTTTTACGGCTCGTGGCTTGCAGGTAATGATAGATAGTCATTTAGCTGAAATGTATGGTGTTGAAATACGGGTACTTAATCAAGCGGTTAAAAGAAATACTGAGAGATTCCCTGAGTCTTTTATGTTTCAATTGAGTTCAGAGGAATGGGATTTTTTAAGATCACAATTTGTGACCTTAAAGATTAATGATAATAACAGATTTCAGACTGAATTGTTAAACGACAATAGAGGTAAGCACCGTAAATACCTCCCTTATGCCTTTACTGAGCAAGGTGTTGCTATGCTTTCGGCAGTATTAAAAAGCCAAACAGCAGTGAAAGTTAGTATAAAGATTATCAATACATTTGTAGAAATTCGCAAAGTACTTGCCCACAATGCAGGATTATTTCAACGTTTAGATAAAATTGAATTAAAACAACTTGATGCAGATAGAAAATTTGATCAGCTTTTCGAAGCTCTCGAGAGTAAAAATTCGGAACCTGAAAAGGGTATTTTCTACGAAGGCCAAATATTCGATGCATATAGTTTTGTTGCAGACAAAATTCGAACTGCACAAAAATCAATTATACTGGTTGATAATTATATCGATGACACTGTTTTAACATTATTCACCAAACGAAATGCCAGTGTAAAAGCAATTTTTCCCGACTAAAACGGGAGGCTTAACTTAACGACATTGTATTGTAAATGAGAATTTAATTTAAAAGCAAGCACAAATATTAAATAGCATGGGAGCTATACGTTTGATTCGTAATTTACGTTTTTGTAATGGAATTGACTCGAATCATAAAAAAGAGAAATGCTGATGAATAATTTCATTCTCATGGGTTTTTAATATTTAATTTAAGCGCAAATTAAATGATTTAATACGAAAACTAACGCCCATTTTTCAGCATTTTCGCTGCTCACGCAGGGACTTTCTCTTTTTTTTTTAAAACTGAATTATTTTGTTTTTGCAATAAAATCGCGTGTCGAACTGCCAATTTCGATATGTTTACGGGTTTGATTTTTAGCCGATTTCGTGTTGCTAGCTAAATTTGTTACCGATTCCGAAAGCTGAAATACAGCAAGGTCTTCGGGTCCAAATTGACAGCATTTACGAGAGTTTTTGTGTTTTAATCCCAACGAATGACCCATTTCGTGTGCCAATACAAATTTATTGTTTTTGTAGGCATTGGATACACCTATTGTTTTTCCATCGTTCACACTTATAGCTCTATTAATTACCTCTTCACCATTTTCGTTGGCCGTTGTTTTTTGTTTGAAAAACGGGTGATTGTTTGGTATTACCGTGATTACATTTACAGCTGTGTCGCTCAGCGGATTTTTATTCACCACAATTTTAAAATAAACTGTATACTCCTTTTGTTGTCCATTAGCGGAAATCAGGCATTTATCTTTTCCGTTACGGTTGTTCCACAAATCGGCTGCTTTAAGCATCGATTTTTCGATAGGAGCAGGCGAAACAAAATTCGCTAGAATAGTTACAGTTTTGTTGTTGTGATTTACAACTACATCGTGATTTGCAAAAGCTTGCAATGCCACTGTGCTACACAGAACAATTGCCATTAAAATTTTTTTCATAACATTGAATTTTTTAAAAAGTGAATTTTGTGTTTTTATAATACGACGATTAAATAAGAATAATATAACATCGAATATCGATAATTTTTTAATTAGACGCAATAAATGGACTGTTTGGATTTAATGAGAATAATTTTATTGAAAGTTTTAGAAATAATGATGTGATGTTGAATGAATAAAGGACTTTTGACCATTGACTTTAAACCTATTTAAGACTGTTTTGTATTTAAGGAAAAAGTTGTATCTTTGCAGTCCAATTTTCAATGAGTAAAAATAATGTCTAACCCGCTAATTTATTAGCACTTAAAAAACAATTTTCCTAAAATGGAAGAAAACAAAAATCTATCGGAAGAAGTAATTCCAACCGTAGAAGAAACGCAAGCAGCCGAAGTTGTTGCTGTACAAGAAATCGTAGTTGAAGAAGTAGTGGCCGAAGAAGCTGCTCCTGTGGCTGTTGAAGAAGAAGCTCCTGTAGCCGAAGAAGTAGTTGAAGCTCCTGTAGCTGAAGAAGTTGCCGAAGTGGTTGCTGCCGAAGCTGAGGTAGTTGAAGTAATTGAAGAAGCACCTTCGAAAGTTTATGTTGAAGCCGCTCCTGCGTCTTTAGATCCCGAAGCCGATTTCGACTGGGATGCTTATGAAAAAGGTGATGTGCTGAGCGTGCAGGAAAAAGAAAATTTGAAAAACGTATACGACAACACTTTAAATGCTATTAAAGACAATGAAGTAGTTGAAGGTACAGTTATTTCGATGAACAAACGCGAAGTTGTTGTAAATGTAGGTTACAAATCGGATGGAGTTGTTCCAATGAGCGAATTCCGTTACAATCCTGATTTGACTGTTGGCGACAAAGTAGAAGTTTATATCGAAAGCCAAGAAGATAAAAAAGGACAATTAATTTTGTCGCACAAACAAGCACGCGCTACCCGCTCTTGGGATCGCGTAAATGCTGCTCTTGAGTCGCAAGAAATTGTAAAAGGTTTCGTAAAATGTCGTACAAAAGGCGGTATGATTGTAGATGTATTCGGTATCGAAGCATTCTTGCCAGGTTCGCAAATCGATGTGAAACCTATCCGCGATTACGATGTATTTGTGAATAAAACAATGGAATTCAAAGTTATTAAAATTAACCACGAATTCAAAAATGTTGTTGTATCGCACAAAGCACTTATCGAAGCTGAACTCGAAAATCAGAAAAAAGAAATTATCGGCAAATTGCAAAAAGGTCAAGTGCTCGAAGGAACCGTTAAAAACATCACTTCGTATGGTGTGTTTATCGACCTTGGTGGCGTAGATGGTTTAATTCATATCACCGACCTTTCGTGGGGCCGCGTAACGCATCCAGAAGAAATTGTTACATTGGATCAGAAATTGAACGTTGTAATTCTTGACTTTGATGATGAGAAAAAACGTATCGCTCTTGGATTGAAACAATTGAACGCTCACCCATGGGATGCTTTGAGTGCTGAACTTAAAGTTGGCGACAAAGTAAAAGGTAAAGTAGTGGTTATGGCCGACTATGGCGCATTTGTCGAAATAGCTCCTGGTGTTGAAGGTTTAATTCACGTTTCGGAAATGAGCTGGTCGCAACATTTACGTTCTGCTCAAGATTTCTTGAAAGTAGGCGAAGAGGTTGAAACAGTGATTCTTACATTGGATCGCGACGAACGCAAAATGTCGTTGGGCGTAAAACAATTGAAATCAGACCCTTGGGAAGATATCGAAAGCCGCTACGCATTAGGCAGCAAACATGTAGCTAAAGTTCGTAACTTTACAAACTTTGGTGTATTTGTCGAAATCGAAGAAGGCGTTGATGGTTTAATTCATATTTCAGATCTTTCGTGGACTAAAAAAGTAAAACACCCTTCTGAATTTACTCAAATTGGTGCCGAAATAGATGTTCAAGTATTAGAAATCGACAAATCGAATCGTCGTTTGAGCTTAGGCCACAAACAATTGGAAGAAAACCCTTGGGATGTATTGGAAACCATGTTTACAGTTGATAGCATTCACGATGGTATCATTGTAGAAATGATGGATAAAGGTGCTGTTATCTCGTTGCCTTATGGTGTCGAAGGTTTTGCAACTCCAAAACATTTGGTAAAAGAAGACGGTACACAAGCATTGGTTGACGAAAAATTAGCCTTCAAAGTTATCGAATTCAACAAAGATGCCAAACGCATTAT